>JABDBZ010000025.1 GCA_013288385.1 Bacteroidota bacterium | reverse complement strand
TGGTATTGAGTTTATGGCTACCATGGCTAGCAATTATGATTTAGCTCGTTTTGGTTCTGAGCGGTTAAGTTTTTCTCCTCGTCAAGCTGATATGTTGATGGTGATGGGAACTATTTCAAAAAAAATGGGACCAATTCTCCGCCAGATTTATGAACAAATGGCTGAACCTAAATGGGTTCTTTCTGTTGGAGCTTGTGCATGTAGTGGTGGTATTTTTGATACATACAGTGTGTTGCAAGGTATTGATCGCATTATTCCTGTTGATGTTTATGTTCCGGGTTGTCCACCCCGTCCAGAGCAAATTATTGAAGGCATTTTAAAAATTCAAGAGTTAGCAAAACACGAATCATTACGCAGAAGAAATTCGCCTGAGTACAAAAAAATGCTGAATACTTACGGAATAGAATAATACATTTTAGATGAGCCAAGAAATATTAAATAAAATTACTGAAGCTATAAAACATAATGTTCATGGTGCTGTAGAGCATGCAGAATTTTCTTACGATTTTCCAATTATTACTGTAAATAAAGATCATATTCATCAAGTATTGTCTTTTTTGAAAACAGATCCTGAATTAAATTTTCATTTTTTGACAGATTTAACTGGTATGCAAACTGAAGATGAAAAACACTTAGGTGTTATTTATCATTTGCATAACATGGTTAAAAATCAGCGTGTACGTATCAAAACTTTTTTCCCGATGATTCATCCCGAAATACCAACTGCCACTGATATCTGGCTGGGTGCAAATTGGATGGAAAGAGAAACATACGATTTTTTTGGCATTCGATTTAAAGGCCATCCAAATTTGAAACGTATTTTAAATATGGATGAAATGGATATTTTTCCTTTGAGAAAAGAATATCCTTTAGAAGATCAATCTCGCGAAGATAAGGATGATAAAATGTTTGGAAGATGATAGAGAGTTATTAATGTTGAATTATTAGTTTTTAGTAAAACACTAATTAAAAACTAAGCACTAAAAACTATTTAAAGAATGGCAAAAAAAGAAAATATAAAACATACAGAAGAGCCACCAATAGAGGAAAAAGAATATTCCATTCTCAATCTCGGGCCTACACATCCTGCAACGCATGGTATTTTTCAAAATGTGTTGAAAATGGATGGCGAAATTATTCATGAAGCTACTCCAACTATTGGATACATTCATCGTGCATTTGAAAAATTAGCAGAACGTCGTCCTTATAATCAAATTACAACTATTACCGACCGTTTAAATTATTGTTCATCTCCTATCAATAATATGGGTTGGGAAATGACAGTAGAAAAGTTTATTGGTGCTAAAATCCCGAAACGAGTTGAATACATGCGCGTCATCATTATGGAATTGTCGCGTATCGCTGACCATTTAGTTTGTAATTCGGTTATTGGTGTTGATACAGGTGCCATGACAGGTTTCTTATATATTTTCCAATGGCGCGAAAAAATTTATGACATTTTTGAATCTATTTGTGGCGCTCGTTTAACTACAAATATTGGACGTATTGGCGGTTTTGAAAGAGATTGGTCAAAAAAAACGTGGGACTTAATAGATGCTTTCTTAAAAGGCTATCCTAAAGGATTACAAGAGTTTGCTAATTTATTAGAGCGTAATAAAATATTTATGGACCGCACAGTTAATTGCGGACCAATAACAGCAGAGATGGCTTTGGATTATAGCTTTACCGGACCAAATTTAAGAGCTGCCGGCGTTGATTATGATGTGCGTGTTGCAACACCTTATTCATCATACGAAGATTTTAATTTTGTTGTACCTGTTGGAACTAGTGGAGATACTTACGATCGCTTTATGGTTCGTCAGGTTGAAATGTGGGAATCATTAAAAATTATTGAGCAAGCAATTAAGAATATGCCTAAAGAAGGTGGTTTCCATGCTGACGTTCCAAGTTTTTATTTACCACCTAAAGAAGAAGTTTATAATAATATGGAAGCATTGATTTACCATTTCAAAATTGTGATGGGAGAAACTGATGTTCCTAAAGGAGAAATTTATCACTGTGTAGAAGGTGGTAATGGTGAGTTAGGATTTTATATGATTAGCGATGGAGGCAGAACACCATTCCGATTGCATTTCCGTAGACCAAGCTTTATTTATTATCAAGCGTATCCGGAAATGATCAAAGGGATTATGCTGTCTGACGCAATTATCACTATGAGCAGTATGAATGTAATTGCGGGAGAGCTGGACGCTTAGTGAATGTTGAATGAGAAATTTTAAATGTTGAATTATAATGGACATCTTCATTTCATCATTTAAAATTCAAAATTTATAATTATTAAAAATGGGAGCACAAGTACACGGAACACAGCAATTTGATAAAACAAGACGTACCGAAATAAAATTTGGTCCGTTAGCTATGGAAACTGTGAAAACAATTATTTCACATTATCCGGAGGCAAAAATAAAATCAGCTTTATTACCTGTATTACACATTGCACAAGCTGAATTCGGTGGATGGCTTAGTCCTGAAGTAATGGATTACGTTGCTTCTGTTTTAAAAATAAAACCAATCGAAGTTTTTGAAGTAGCGTCGTTTTACAGCATGTATAATTTAAAACCGGTTGGTAAATGTGTTTTAGAAGTTTGTCAAACAAGTTCATGTTGGTTAAATGGTGCGGAAGATATTGTAAAATATATTGAGAAGAAATTAAATATTAAAGTTGGCGAGACTACTAAAGATGGCATGTTTACTTTAAAAGTTGCGGAATGTTTAGGTTCTTGTGGTACTGCACCAATGTTGCAATGCGGCGCTTCGTATCATGAGAATTTGACATACGAAAAAGTTGATTCTCTTTTAGAAAAATATAAATCGGAAGGCAAACAAAAAAATTATACAGACTTAGATTATCATAATACATTGTAATAAAAACTATTAACGTCATCCTGAGCAGAGTCGAAGGAGGGCGGAGGGCATTTAAAATTAATATGGGACGTAAACTTTTAATACACAACGATAAAGTACCCGGCATTCATAGCTTAGAAGTATACCGTGCGCATGGTGGATATGCTTCTGTTGAAAAAGCATTAAAAACAATGACTCCTGATCAGGTAACAGATGAAGTAAAAAAATCTGGTCTCCGTGGTCGTGGTGGCGCAGGTTTCCCAACTGGTTTGAAATGGAGTTTTTTAGCAAAACCTGAAGGCGTTCCACGTTATTTGGTTTGTAACGCCGATGAATCGGAACCCGGCACATTTAAGGATCGTTATTTAATGGAAATTATTCCTCATGCTTTAATTGAAGGAATGATTACTTCATCATATGCATTAGGCGCAAAAACCTCTTACATATATATTCGCGGCGAATATTTTTATGTTGCGCGTATTGTTGAAAAAGCCATTGCAGAAGCATATGAAGCAGGTTGGTTAGGGAAAAATATTTTAGGAACTGATTTCTCACACGATTGTTATGTACAAGTTGGCGGCGGTGCTTATATCTGTGGTGAAGAGACTGCATTATTAGAATCACTTGAGGGCAAACGTGGTAATCCACGTATCAAGCCACCTTTTCCTGCTGTTGCAGGCTTGTGGGGTTGTCCAACGGTTGTAAATAATGTTGAAACAATTGCAGCTGTTTGTCCAATTGTAAATATGGGCGGCGAAGAATATGCTAAAATAGGAATTGGAAAATCAACCGGAACAAAATTAATTTCTGCATCGGGTCATATTAACAAACCAGGTGTTTACGAAATAGAATTAGGTGTACCTGTAGAAGAATTTATTTATAGTGAAGAATATTGTGGCGGCATTCGCAATGGCAAAAAAATGAAAGCAGTAGTTGCAGGTGGTTCATCTGTTCCTATTCTTCCAACAGAATTAATTTTAAAAACCGCAAAAGGCGAACCGCGCTTAATGACTTACGAAAGTCTTGGTGATGGCGGTTTCCAAACAGGAACTATGTTAGGTTCAGGTGGATTTATCGTAATGGATGAAGACACAAGTATTGTAAAGAATTTATTTACGTTCACTCGTTTTTATCATCATGAATCTTGTGGACAATGTTCTCCTTGCAGAGAAGGAACCGGTTGGATGGAAAAGATTTTGAAGAAATTTTTAAATGGAACTGCTAATGAATCGGATGTGGAATTATTGTGGGATATTCAAAGCAAAATAGAAGGCAAAACTATCTGTCCATTGGGTGAAGCAGCTGCCTGGCCTGTTGCTGCGGCAATCAGACATTTTAAACAAGAGTTTTTAGATATTGCAAAAAGCAAAAAGTTTGTAGATGTAAGTCATTACGATAAATTATATAAGGTAAGAGCATAAACTATTTTTAATTAAAATGAAAGTAACTATAGACGGAAAAGAAATTGATGTGCCAAAGGGTACTACTATTCTTCAGGCTGCTCGTATGATTGGCCCTGAGGTAGCGCCTCCAGCCATGTGCTACTATACAAAATTGAAAACGAGTGGAGGTTATTGCCGTACTTGCATTGTAAAAGTTACACAAGGGAGTACTGCTAATCCAAACCCAATGCCAAAGCCGGTTGCGAGTTGCCGTACTGAGATTATGGATGGTATGGTGGTTGAGAATTTTATATCTCCCGATTTATTAGAAGCAAGAAAAGGTGTTGTTGAATTTTTATTAATCAATCATCCTTTAGATTGTCCGGTTTGTGATCAAGCGGGCGAATGTAAGTTACAAGATTTGGGTTACGAAAATGGATCTGCAAAAACACGTTACGAATTCAAACGTCGTGAATACGAAATGATCGACATTGGTGATAAAATTAAGTTACACATGACACGCTGTATCCTTTGTTATCGTTGCGTTAAAGTGTGTGATCAAATTACTGATAATCGTGTGCATGGCGTTGTTCATCGTGGCGATGCTTCTGAGATCTCTACATATATTGAAAAAATAATTGATAACGATTTTTCCGGAAATGTAATTGATGTTTGCCCTGTTGGTGCTTTAACTGATAAAACTTTCCGTTTCAAACAGCGTGTATGGTTTACAAAACCTGTAGAGGCACATCGCAAATGCACAAAATGTTCTGGTAAAACGCGTGTTTGGTTAAAGGGTGATGAGGTGTTACGCGTTACCGCTCGTAAAGATCAGTGGGATGAAGTAGAAGAGTTTATTTGTAATGAGTGCAGGTATGATCATAAGAAAACATCTGACTGGACCATTGAAGGACCATCGCATGTTAATCGTCATAGTGTTATTTCACAAAACCACTACGAACATTTAAATGATCTCAAATTGCAAATATTAAAACAACAAAAAGCACTTGGCTTTATGGAAATAAATAAAAGACCTTAAAAAAGCATGGTATCATTTATAATATATAAGTTTATTATTTGCGTTGTAATTTTTGGTATATCCTTAGGAGTTGCCGCATACGCTACTTGGTGGGAACGCAAATTCGCATCCTTTTTGCAAGACCGCGTTGGCCCCGATAGAGCTGGTCCATTTGGTTTGTTGCAACCTTTAGCCGATGGTGGCAAAATGTTTTTTAAAGAAGAGATTATTCCGAATGTATCCAACCGCTTTTTATTTATTCTTGGACCGAGTTTGTTTATGCTTACTGCTTTAATGACAGGTGCAGTTATTCCATGGGGACAAGATTTTATAATGCATGGGAAAACATATACTGCTCAAATAACAGATATTAATATTGGTGTGCTTTATGTTTTTGGAGTTGTGTCTGTTGGTGTTTATGGTATTATGATCGGCGGTTGGGCATCAAATAATAAATATGCTTTGCTTGGCGCCATTCGTGCATCGTCACAAATGATCAGTTACGAAATTGCAATGGGTATTTCTGTAATTGCTTTGGTAATAACTGCTGGTGGCACTTTAAGTTTGAGAGAAATTGTTCAACAACAAGATGCGGGCGTAGCAAATATAGTTTGGCAACCACTTGGTTTTTTAATTTTCTTTATTTGTGCTTTAGCAGAAACTAATCGGGCACCATTTGATTTACCTGAGTGTGAAAGCGAATTAGTTGGAGGTTATCATACAGAATATTCATCTATGAAACTGGGATTGTTTTTATTTGCTGAATACATCAACATGTTTATTTCATCTGCAATTATGAGTGCGTTTTATTTTGGTGGATTTAATTTTCCATTCGCGCAAGAACTTTATCATGCATTAGGATTTGAAGCAGGTTCTATTTGGATAAGCGTAATTGGTTTTGTTGTGTTCTTTACAAAGATTTGCATTTTCATTAGCGTGTTCATGTGGATTCGTTGGACTTTACCGCGTTTTCGTTATGATCAATTAATGAATTTAGGTTGGAGAATTTTAATTCCTCTTTCCCTATTTAATTTAGCACTTACTGTTGTTGTGGAATATTTTAGAGGGCATATTCATTTTTAATACATTAAAAAATGGCAATTCAATTAACGAATAGAAGTGTAGTAGCATCAAATAAAGTACAAAGTTTTTCAGAACGAATGTATTTGCCTGCTATTGTGAAAGGAATGATGATCACATTCAGTCACTTATTTAAAAAAACACCAACTTTAAAATATCCTGAACAAAAACGTCAATACGCACCTGTATATCGTGGTCAGCATGTGTTAAAGCGTGATGAAAATGGAGCTGAACGTTGTACATCTTGTGGCATGTGCGCAGTTGCTTGTCCTGCTGAAGCAATTACGATGGAAAGTGGAGAACGTAAAAAAGGTGAAGAAGGTTTGTATAGAGAAGAAAAGTACGCAACAAAATATGAGATCAATATGTTGCGTTGCATTTTCTGTGGTTTATGTGAAGAGGCTTGTCCGAAAGAAGCAATTTTTTTAACGGACAGAATCGTAGATACAGAATATGAGCGCGGTGATTTTATTTATGGCAAAGATAAATTAGTGGAAAAAATTGACAAACGAATTGACGTGAGCATAAGAGAAACATTGGAAGTTGCAGAATTTAAAAAAATCCCCGGCACAAAACATAATACAATGTATGACGGGAAAGCAATAGATAAAAAGAAACATTAAATAAATTGACGATGTGCGTTTATAATTGATAATTTTTCAATCGTAAATCGTAAATCAAAAAATCGTAATTAAGAAATATGTTAGGATATACAATAACGCAATGGCTCTTCGGGATACTCTCCTTCCTTGCGATCATGTTTGGTTTATTAGTGGTATTTAGTCGCAATCCAGTAAATAGTGTTTTGTATTTGGTTATGACTTTCTTTTGTATTGCCGGCCATTATTTATTAATGAATGCGCAATTTTTAGCTATTGTACATATTGTAGTTTATGCAGGCGCAATTATGGTACTCTTTCTTTTCATCATCATGTTAATGAATTTAAACGAAGATACAGAACCACAAAAAACATGGATAACAAAAATTATTGCAGCCGTTGCAGGAGGATTAATGTTGTTTGTTTTGGTTGGCTCTTTAAAAGGCTCTGAACAATTAGCATTAAACGTTCATGGGTCTACACAAATTGGTTTGGTAAAAAATTTAGGCGTTGTATTATTTAAAGACTTTTTATTTCCATTTGAAATTGCTTCTATTTTATTATTAGCGGCATTAGTGGGAGCAATACTCATTGGTAAAAAAGAAGTAAAATAAGATTTGAGAATTTAGATTTAAGATTTGAGAGATGAACAAAGAAGATTTAAAAAATAGGACAAAATGATCAACGGAATTTCAATAAACTATTATATTTTGCTAAGCGCCATCTTATTCATCATAGGATCTATTGGCGTGATGGCTCGTCGTAATTCAATTATCATATTTATGTGCATTGAATTAATGTTAAACGCAGTTAATTTATTACTAGTATCGTTTAGTACATTGCATAATGATGCACGCGGACAAGTATTTGTGTTTTTTATTATGGCCGTAGCTGCCGCTGAGGTTGCTGTTGGTTTAGCTATATTAAGTATGATTTACAGAAATGTAAAAAGTATCGACACCCATTTATTAAATAATTTAAAGAATTAGTATGATCAAATTAGTAGGTTTAGTTCCTCTCTTCCCTTTAATTGGGTTTTTAATAAATGGTTTTTTTGGTAAGAAGCTTAGTAAATCACTCTCCGGAATAATCGGGTGTACTTCTATTTTAGCATCGTTTATTCTTTCATTAGTTATATTTTTTGAAGCACGCCATTTACCCACTCATTCACAAGTTGTAAATTTATTTTCTTGGATCAATGCCGGCGCACTTTCTATTCCATTTGAATTTGTTGTTGATCCACTCTCTACTTGGTTTTTATTGATCATTACCGGTATTGGATTTTTGATTCATGTTTATTCAACATCTTATATGCATGATGATGAAGGTTTCTCCCGTTTCTTTACGTATTTAAATTTATTTGTATTCTTTATGCTTCTATTAGTATTAGGAAATAATTTCCTGATCATGTTTGTTGGTTGGGAAGGTGTGGGATTGTGTTCTTATTTGTTAATTGGTTTCTGGTTTAAGAATACAGATTATAATAATGCTGCACGTAAAGCTTTTATCATGAATCGTATTGGTGATCTTGGTTTTTTACTTGGTATCATCTTAATTTTTGTAACCTTCGGAAGTATTAGTTTTAATGAAGTGTTTGCTAAAGCTGGTACCGCCTCTGAAACAACCATTACTGCAATTGCGTTGTTATTATTTATTGGCGCAATGGGTAAATCAGCACAAATTCCATTATATACTTGGTTACCCGATGCAATGGCTGGCCCAACTCCTGTGTCTGCATTAATCCACGCTGCAACAATGGTTACTGCTGGTATTTACATGATTGTTCGTTCAAATGTATTTTATTCTATCAGTGAAGTTGCCTCTGAAGTGGTTGCTATTGTTGGTGTTGCAACAGCTTTGTTCGCTGCAACAATTGGACTCTTTCAAAACGACATTAAAAAAATATTGGCATACTCAACAGTTTCGCAATTAGGTTTAATGTTTTTAGGTCTAGGTGTTGGTGCATATAGTAGTTCAGTATTTCATGTAACAACACATGCTTTTTTTAAAGCTTTATTATTCTTAGGTGCAGGGTCTGTAATTCATGCAATGGGAGGCGAACAAGATATTCGTAGAATGGGCGGACTCGCAAAACACATGAAAATTACGTTTATGACAATTGCCTTGGGAACAATTGCAATTAGTGGTATTCCACCATTCTCTGGTTTCTTTTCAAAAGATGAAATCCTCGCACATACATATGAGCATAGTCCAACACTTTGGTTTTTCGGAATGATTGCTTCTATGATGACGGCATTTTATATGTTCCGTATGTTCTTCTTAACTTTTTATGGAAATTTCAGAGGAACAAAAGAGCAACTTCATCATTTACATGAATCGCCAGCGGCTATGACTTTTCCTTTGATTGTATTAGCTATTTTATCGGTAGTTGGTGGACTGTTAGGTCTGCCCGAATTTTGGCACATGCCTAATTTCATCGGCGAACATTTAGAGCCATTGATCATTCGTAAAAATCCAAGTACATTGCCCCATGATACAGAGTGGATGTTAATGGGTATTGCAGTTTTAGCGGCAGCAGTAACTATTTATGTAGCTTATGTAATTTATCGTCAACGTAATATTATTCCATTAAAAGAAGGAGACAAAATGCCTGGTCTTCAAAAATTAATTTATCACAAATATTATGTAGATGAATTTTATGATGCAGTTGTAAGAAAACCATTGGATGGAATCTCAAACTTATTTTACAAATTTATTGATAAACAGGTTATTGATGGAGTAGTTGAAGGAGTGGGTAGCACAGTGAAAGGAATCGGCGGTGTTGTAAAATTGGTTCAAAATGGAGAGATTAGTTTTTACATCATTACTATGATGTTGAGTATTGTATTTATTTTATTGTTTACGTTTTTAATTTAAATTAGAGAAGATTTATGTTAGCAGGTTTATTAATAGTTTTTCCTTTACTGGCTGCCTTGTTGGTGTTTATGGCAAAGGGGAAGGGGGCACGAAATTTAGCTTTAGGATTATCAGTTATACAATTTGCTTTGTCTTTGGTTGCTCTATTTCAGCTCAAACATAATCCAGGATCACATCAGTTGCTTTTAAATTGTACTTGGATAAAATCTCTTGGAATTAATTTCGCTGTTGGCATTGATGGCATTTCTATGCTACTAATTCTTTTGACAACTTTTCTGGTTCCATTGATTATTTTATCTTCATTCAAAAATGATTACGAAAAAGAAAATATTTTTTACGGATTAATTTTATTAATGCAAATGGCGCTGGTTGGTGTGTTTATGGCTAACGACGGCTTTTTGTTTTATGTTTTTTGGGAATTAGCATTAATTCCGATTTACTTTATTTGTTTAATGTGGGGCGGAGAACACAGAGCAAAAATTACATTTAAGTTTTTTGTGTACACTTTGTTTGGATCGTTATTTATGTTGCTTGGTTTAATTTATTTGTATAATAATTCCATGTCAATTGCTGGCACAAAATCCTGGGCCATTCAAGATTTAATTAATTCAGGAAGAAGTTTAGGTGAACACCAACAAAGTGCTGTCTTCTGGTTAATATTTATTGCGTTTGCAATTAAAATGCCAATATTTCCTTTCCATACCTGGCAACCCGACACATATGTAACGGCTCCAACACAAGGCACCATGATGCTTTCAGGGATCATGGCAAAAATGGGAACGTTTGGATTATTGAAATGGTTATTGCCAATTGTTCCATTAGGTATTGAGAAATGGGGTGGCGTAGCAATTGGATTATCTATTACAGGCGTTATTTATGGATCATGTATTGCAATCGTTCAAAAAGATTATAAACGATTAATCGCTTATTCATCATTTGCACACGTTGGTTTAATTTCCGCTGGTATTTTAAGTGCAACAGCACAAGGTCTGCAGGGTGCTATGTTGCAAATGGTAGCACACGGTATAAACGCAGTAGGTTTATTTTTAATTGCAGATATTTTATTTCGTCATACCGGTACTCGTGAAATTGAAAAGTTAGGTGGTATCAGAAGTATGAACGGAAATTTTGCAGTTTTGTTTTTAATAATAATGTTAGGAGCTGTTGCGTTGCCTTTAACGAATGGTTTTCCGGGTGAATTTTTATTAATCAATGGTGTATTTCAATTTAGTGCAATGGCCGCAGCTTTTGCCGGCTTATCAGTTATTTTGGGCGCGGTGTATATGTTAAGAAGCTACCAAGGCATTATGTTGGGCGAGAGAAAAGATACGCATAATGCATTTGGATCATTGGATGGAAGCGATAAAGCAGTTTTAATTATTATTTGTGCAGCCATTGTTGCATTTGGAGTTTATCCAAAAGCGTTAACTGATATTGCGGAGCCAGCTATAAAAACATTATTAGAAAACATTAAGTAATTAGAGTATAATATTTATTATGAAGGGATTTTTAGTTATAAGTTTATTAGGAGTAATAGCCATGCTTGCGGAGGTATTCAAATTCAAGCGAATATTGATGCCTGTTATTGTACTTGGAATTTTAGCTGCTTATGCTTTAAATTACATGGAATGGACTCACCCATTCAGCATCCCGTATTTTGATAATATGATCTCTTTTGATAAAATTGCTTTAGCTTTTACGGGAGTGATTTTAATTACAGCTTTCTTCTGGTTTATTTTAGCACACAGCAGTTATGAAAAAGATCCGCATATGGTTGATCATTATGCATTGGTGCTATTCGCTATTACTGGAGCAATCATGCTTACTGCATTTACTAATATGACGACTTTATTTATTGGAATTGAGATCATGAGTATTCCTTTATATGTTTTAGCGGCCAGTAAAAAAGAAAATATTCAAAGTAACGAAGCAGGCTTTAAATATTTAATCATGGGTTCTTTTGCGAGCGCGTTTTTATTATTTGGTATTGCTTTAATATATGGTGCCACGGGATCTTTTGATCTAAAAGAAATTCATACTTATATTTCTACAAACGCTGGCAATATCCCTTCGTTTTTTTATGCAGGTGTTGTGATGATGTTAATTGCCATGTGTTTTAAAATTTCAGCAGCTCCTTTTCATTTTTGGGCTCCGGATGTGTATCAAGGTGCTCCAACAATTATCACTGCATTAATGAGCACCGTTGTAAAAACTGCCGCATTTGCTGCTTTCATGCGTTTATTCATGATTAGTTTTGCTGGTGTAAGCGATGTGTGGTCGCATATTTTAGTTGTAGCAGTTGCTTTGTCATTAGTCATTTCAAATTTAACGGCAGCAGTTCAATCAAATGTAAAACGTGTTTTGGCGTATTCAAGTATTAGTCATGCTGCTTTTATGCTCATGGTTATTCTAGCTAACGTAAGAAGTAATTTATCTGTGAATGCCATTTTATTTTATTCATTAGCTTATTCAATTGGAAGTATCACTGCATTTGGTGTTTTAAATAGTGTCACAAAATATGGCAAGGAAAGTTTTGATGAATTTAATGGTTTAGGAAAACGCAATCCACTATTAGCAGTTTGTATGACAATTGCAATGCTTTCTTTGGCTGGAATACCAATTACAGCTGGGTTTTTTGCAAAGTATTTTGTATTCACTGCTATGATGACTACCTCTTATAAATGGTTATTAATTTTAGCAGTATTAACCTCAGCTGTTGGTGTTTATTATTATTTCAAAGTAATTATTGCTATGTATTTTAAACCGGCCGAAAATCATGAAGCAGTTAAAGTAGAAATCGCTAGTACGCTTGTGATTGTTATAACTGCTTTACTTACTGTGGCTATTGGATTAGTGCCAGGTTATGTGGCAGAGATGTTTACTTTTTAATTGGTTCATCAACCAAAAACCATTCAGCCAAATCTAAACTATGAATGGAATAAAATCTGATATTGATTCAAAAGAAAAGATCGAGAAAATGATTCGTGCTTTTTATTCTTCTTTATTAAAAGATGAAAAAATAAGTTCGGTTTTTGCCAATACCGATTTCGAAAAACATATGCCTCATATGATCTCGTTTTGGAGTTTTGTTTTATTAGACGAAGCAGGGTATACCACAAATGTATTTGATAAGCATGTTAACCTCGGAATAAAACAAGAGCATTTTGCAATTTGGTTATCACATTTTGAAAACACAATTAATTCTATGTTTGCCGGACCAAAAGCTGATCTGGCAAAACAACGCGCGCAGACTATTGCGTTTACATTTGAAAATAAACTGAAGTCGTTAGGTAAATTAAACTAACGATTAACCAACATACATCTTGTTGATAATACCTATTGCTTTAACAAACAAAGCGGTTCACTTTTAAATAAATTTGGGTAAAATAAGAAAGATGAAAATTGTAAATAAATATGTGATTGTATTTTCAATAGCTTTAAGCGCTTGTGTTCCGGCGAGATTATTAGATGAGAATAAAGCTAAATTAGCCGATTGCCAAACAGAATCTGTTGATGCAAAAAAAGGAAGACAAGATGCAGAAAGTAAATTAGCAGACTTAAAAGAACAATCGGTGAAAGATCAAAAAGCACTTGAAGGTCTAAAACGAGATACCGCAATCACCGGAAGTAATTACCGTAACCTCACTCAAAAATATGATAAGTTAGATGTGCTCAATAATCAACTAATGGATCGTTTGAATAAAATGTTGGCAATGGGAGAAAAGGATAATGCTAAACTCAGTGGCGATTTACAAATGACTCAGGAGCAATTATTAAAGAAACAAGATGAATTAAAATTATTGGAAGCGCAATTAATCATTCAGAAAAAACAATTGGATGATACAGCAGCATTATTAAAAACGCGTGAAGATAGAGTAAATGAATTGGAAGGAATACTTAAACAAAAAGACCAAGCCGCCGCAGACCTTAAAAAGAAACTACAAGATGCATTATTTAATTTCGAAAACAAAGGTTTAACAATCACACAAAAAAATGGAAAAATTTATGTGAGTATGGATGAAAGCTTACTTTTTGCAAGTGGTAAAACAGATGTTCAACCAAAGGGAATTGATGCTTTAAAAAATGTAGCAAAGGTTTTAGAACAAAATCCTGATATTAATATCATGGTAGAAGGTCATACTGATGATGTGCCTATGAAAGGTGCGGGAGAAATAAAAGACAACTGGGATTTGAGCGTTATGCGTGCAACATCTGTTACAAAAATAATGTTGAATAGCGCAAAAATTGACGGTAAGAGAATCACTTCGGCAGGCAGAGGGGATAACTTCCCACTTGATCCGGCAAAAACGCCTGAGGCGAGAAAAAAGAACAGAAGAACAGAAATTATTTTAACGCCTAAGTTAGATGAGTTGCTTAAGGTGTTAGGAGATAATCAATAAATAATAAAATGGGATTTGTTTCAGAATTTAAAGCGTTTGCCTTGCGTGGCAATGTAGTTGATTTAGCTGTGGGAGTAGTTATTGGCGGAGCTTTCAGTAAAATTATTGGGTCTTTAGTTGATGATATAATTACACCTGCTGTTTTAACCCCAGCATTAAATGCTGCACATCTTACAAACCTTTCTGAGCTTATGATTCCGGGCACCGCCATTAAATACGGAAATTTTATATCAACCTGCATTTCCTTTGCCATTGTGGCTTTTGCCTTGTTTATGATTGTAAAAGCAATTAATTCTGCAAAGAAGAAAGAGGATGCAAAACCAGTGCCAGAGCCTGAACCAAGCAATCAAGAAAAACTTTTGATGGAAATAAGAGACGCTTTAAAGAAATAAAAGCACTTATAGAGCGGTTTTTTTCTTTTTCTCATATTCATTTTAATATACATAAAACATTACTAATTGAAAATCAATTAATTATGTATATTAAACAATACTTAAACAATGATTAATAAGCATTTAAATGAGAAATGAAATCGACCTTAAACAATTATATTATTAGCGAAACAATGCAAGGTTTAAGTAATTTCATCTAAAGAGTTGTTATCCAGTATTATTTTCATATTTTTGTTAGGTTATTAACATCTAATTAACTTTTATGAAGAAATTAAGCTCCGAAGAGTTTGCACTCCTTCCTATTAAGGGAAAAGGTCGCAGTTCAGCCGTATTTAATACATTAATTAATTTAAAAGAAGGCGAAGGATTATTAATTGAACAAAAAGACTGGAACCGGAAAGCCGCGCCCAGCTCACTTATCAGATACATTGAAAAAAAATACCAAATGAAATTTTCTTTTGGTGCACTTACAAATGGCTCCGGATGGGCTGTTCAAAGGGTGAATGAAATCAAAAAAGAAAATACTAAAACAGAAAAACCTCGCGTTGCACAGCCAAAGCAGAATAATGAACGCATGGAATTAAAATCAGAACTCACATTATTTTACTTGGGAAGAATTTCAATCAACAAAATAGAACGTATTGAAGATACTATTAAAGCAGCGTTTTTATATTTTTGGAAAGCAGATAAAAAAGAAATAGAAGAACTATTTTATGAAGTCATAGATAGCTTGCAAAGTCAAGGACATATTGTGATCGAAAGTGAGAAAACATATATTCCTCTTAAACAAAACTAAGTGAAATAAAAATGCATAAAAAAACCTCAACAAATTCTGTTGAGGTTTTTAATTTTTAGCTATTTACTAAAAGCTTGAATCCCTTGCCGTGAATGTTGATGATCTCAACTTTGCTATCATCTTTTAAATACTTGCGCAACTTGGCAATATAAACATCCATACTTCTACCATTAAAATAATTATCATCTTGCCAAATAGATTTTAATGCAAAACTTCTATCTAAGACATCGTTTTTGTGAACACACAATAAACGTAATAACTGACTTTCTTTAGTGGTTAATTTTTGTTCGTTTGAACCTAATTGCAAAAGTTGTTTTTCAGAATTGAAAGTATAATTTCCAATTTTAAAATTTACTTCTTCACTGTCGGTTGAACGAGCTTTGCTGCTTCTTCTTAAAACAGCATTTACACGCGCTAATAATTCTTCCATACTGAAAGGCTTGGTCATGTAGTCATCCGCACCGGCATTAAATCCTTCAATAGTATCTTCTTTCATGCTTTTAGCAGTCAAAAATATTATCGGAGTATGTTTATCACTTAAACGAATTTCTTTTGCAAGCGTAATACCATCTTTAACAGGCATCATCACATCCAATAATAAAAGGTCATACGTGCCTTTAAAGAATAGCTCAGACCCTTTTTGACCATCTTCAGCTAATTTTGTTTCGAAGCCTTTAGCTTCTAAGTATTCTTGTAATAAAGGACCTAAACTATGATCGTCTTCAACAAGTAGTATTTTGGTTTTAACATTTTCCATGGTTTCAAATTGTTAAATTTTAATTAAAGGTAAACAGAAAATGTGCCAGATTTTAACATTTAACATTTATTTTCAAAAGGAATGGTAATGATAAAGGTACTTCCCTTTCCTACCTCACTTTGAACATCAACTGTGCCGCCATGTTTCTCAACTACTGCTAAAACATAAGATAAACCAAGCCCAAAGCCCTTTACGTTGTGTACGTTTCCTGTTGGCACGCGATAGAATTTATCAAAGATCTTCCGTTGATTCTCTTTACTGATGCCTATTCCATTGTCTTTTACAGAGATTCGAATGCTATTTTCAATGTTTTCGGTTTTTACAGTTATTTCAGGAACATCAATGCTGTATTTAATGGCGTTATCAATTAAATTGAAAACAATATTAGTTAAGTGAACACGATCGGCCATTAATTTGAAACGCTGTGCAGTTAAGGCTGTGTTTATGACTCCGCCTTTTTGACTAATAAGTAATTGCGTATTATTAATAGCAGTATTAATAATTTCATGCAAATCTATTTCACTTAATTTTAATTTGAATTCACCTTTATCAAGAATAGATGTTTGTAAAATACTTTCAACTAAAACACTTAAGCGCTTATTTTCATCACGGATCATTTTTAAATACCTGCTTTGCTTTTCTGGTGTTTGACTTATTGAGGCGTCACTCAACATTTCACTTGCCAGGGATATAGTGCTGATAGGGGTTTTGAACTCATGTGTCATATTACTTATAAAATCATTTTTAATTGTAGATAGTTTCTTCTGTTTTAAGTTTGAAGAGAGAATAAAGTAGAATGAAAAAACAAAAACAAGAATTACAATAACTGACATACTAAGTAAAGTGTACATACCCTTAAAAATATTGCGTTGTTGATTTGGGAAATGAACAATTAAAAAGTACTGATCAATAAAATTGTTATTTGGAGATAAAGAAACTTTATAGTGAACTTCAAGTGAATCTGTATCTACTTTCGCAAACTTAAGATTAGTTTGACTGTGGTTACCCGGAAACAATTTTGTGATGTAGTATTTGTATTTTGTATTGATACCATTATTTTTTAATTCAACTTTAAGAAGCGAATCAATCACTGCGGTATCTATTTTTTGTTTGTAGTCGTTGTAGAAGTCTATAGATGATTCTGATTTAAAAAAGTCGGCACCAATTTTAGAAGAGTTAACCAAATCATTAAACTCCGCAGTTAAATTGTTTTTAGATAATTTAATACTATTTAAAAAAGCTGAAAAAAACAGATTAGATTTTAATGATGAATCCCCTGGAACATCCTTTTGCACAATGCGAGTCGTTTTTTTACCATTACTGTCAGTGGATGTTTCTTCTGAGACTCTAAAATTTAAAGAGCCACTATTTTTCCCTTTAATAAGGCGAGGAATAAATTTACCCTGAATTATATTTTTTATTCTTTTATGGTTTGAAGAAGCGTCTTGTTTTTCAACCTTTTCAGCAGTGATATGAAGTGCTTCATTTACTTTTTGATCGAACACTTCTTTCCGTACATTAAAATCGCTTTTGATCCAATAAATTTGAATGATAATTAAAGTAGCTAATGCCACAGAAAACAAAACAGTAATAAAGATCAAATGTTTTTTAGTCATTTAATTCAAAGGTAATAGATTAAAACTGCTATGGATATTAAAAATTACTAAAATTATAGAGCCGAGATTACTTTGCTTCTCAATCGGGTAACGGCTTCATCGGCAGGCATAATAGTTTCATATGTGTACTTGATATCCTTTTGAGATATAATTTCACCCATTATCCCCGATATAGTAGTTAAATCATTTAAAATAAACATTTGATCTTTATTTAGATCAGATTGCCCAAGCAAAACAATAATATTATCTAATGTTTCTTTATGTTGAAGTATCGCTTTTACAATTCCTTCTGACGGTGTTTTTTTGGAGATCTGACAAGAAGTATAAAATCCTTCAATCCAAACTCCCGCAATAATAAGCGCTGAAGTTGCCGGTCTATTATTTGCTTTTAGAATTTCGTCAGCTTGTTTAAAAGCGATTGTAATAATTTGTAGAGTGGAATCTTTATTATCACGTTGGGCATCCATTCTATCAAACATCGATTGATCGAATGCTTTGTTAACGCCTAATTTTTGTGAAAGAGAATTAACGCATTTCAAGAATAAAATACTTTCTTGTGTTTGCTCAAAAACTCCAGCTACACTAAGATCGGAACCATATACGCCCAAATTTAAAGCGATGAAGGTTTCAGTATTATAATTTTTTACGTTATCGGGTTGGTTTAATATTTCTGTATCGTAATCTAATTTATTTTCGGCAACTAGTTTTAAAAGTTCTTTTCTATCCGGAAGAGAATTAAAAACATTTTGTGCGCTTAATTTTGTTTTTTCAACGGCCTTAACAGTACTATCACTAATAACTGTTTCTTCATCCTGTTTTTCTGCACTACTACCACATGAGAATAACAAACATCCAACCAATAAAACAAGTATATAATTAAATAATAACTTCATACGTTAAAGCAAATGTAATCATTTTTTTATTTTTTCACACCGTTATCGTAGTTTATTCGGCTAATCTCTTTACCACTTTTGTCGTAAAAAATCCATTCTCCATGGGCAACACTTTGAACCTTGCCTTTGCGAGAGTCGCTTACCACCTTATAGTTGGTGATACTTTGAAGTTTTGCATTTGTATAATAACTACGGCATTCGCCACTCAATTTCCCTTGTGAAAAATGTTGTGTTTTGTTTAACCCGCCCGTTTCATAAAAATATTTCCATTCACCATTTTGATGGCCTTTTTTATATTTGCCTTCTGTGTCAACAAAGGAGCCCTTTTCGAACCATTGTTTGTATGGGCCATGTTTTATCCCATTTACGTAATTACATTCTTCACGAAATTGCCCACTATCATACCAATACACCCATTTACCATTTTTTTTGCCTTTGTTGTTGTATTTGCCAGAGTAATTCAATTTTGTATTTGCATACCATCCTTTCCATTCTCCGGTAATAGTTCCATTTAAAAAAGAGCCTTCATCTTTTTTATCGCCTGTATCCCACCAACTAAGCCATAAACCATTTTCTTTTCCGTTCATATAACTTCCCTCTTGCAGCTTTTTTCCATTCTCAAACCAAGTTGTCCAAGTTCCTGTTTTTATGTCTTTTTCATAATCGCCCTGACGCCAAAGTTGCCCACCTTTGTAATAATATTTCCAAGTTCCTGTTTTTTTATCATTCAGATAATTACCTTCATATTCTACTTTTCCATTATTGTAATAATAAGTCCATTTATCTTCTCGTAAATCATTTGTCAAAGTTCCTATCATTTCAGGAGTTCCTTCGATGGTATAAAATTTCCAAACACCATTTTTTTTGTTGTTAGAAAAATTTCCCTCACTTTTTAATTTATGATTGATATAGTAACTCGAGTAATAACCATTTAGATTTCCGCCTTCATAAATTGCTTCGTAATCGAGTTCACCATTGGGATGAAAAAAACGCCATTGACCATCTTGCAAACCTTCTTTATAACTCCCCATTGCTTTTATAATACCGTTATCATAAGTTGCTGTTATGCTGCCATTGCCATTGCTGACAAGCATGTTGCCTTTAGAATCCCATAAATTAACTATGTATAAAATGCTATCCTTATATGTTTTATCACATTTTGGTTTATTGTTTTCGTAAACTTCTGTCCAATTACCACAAGGTTTGCCATTGCAGTAATTTTGAGTGCCTTTTATTTTGCCATCTTTGAAATACAAAAAAACACGACCTTCTTTTTTATCCTTTTCAAAAAAACCTTTGCTTTCTGTTTGGCCATTATCGAAGTAGTAAGTCCATTCCCCTTCTTTTTTTCCATTCGCAAAATTTTCTACACTTTTTATTTTTCCATTTTCGTAATAGGTTGCCCATGTACTATCAGGTATGTTATTAGTAAATCTTGCTATTTCGGCTATTTGTCCGTTTTTATAATGATAGACATTTGTTCCCCATTTTTTTCCTCTTGAAAATTTTTCTGTGGCTTTTAAATCGCCATCATCATAAAAGAATGACCAGGTGCTATCCTCTTTGCCATAATAATAAAATCCTTTTCTGCTTAACTTACCGGTTTTATAGTATTCATAAAAAGCGCCATGCGGCATCCCTTTGTAATAATCGGTTTCAGATTTTAAATTTGTTTGTTCAAGGTCGTAGTACTCCTTTTTTAATTGAGCAGAAGAGAAACCGTAGAAAAAAAGAAATAGGATAAAGAAGGAATTGCGCATGGTATAAAAATAAATGGGATAACGACCAAATAAGCATTTAGTTACAGATTTTGTGAACAAGTAAAAGTTATTTAAAAGGGCTTAAAATAAAGAAGGTGCATATGCTGCACCTCTTAATTTAATTGGAAAATGTGGAAATAATAAACTAATTGTTTTTAAAGAAATCGTCGTAACTCACTTCCTTCGTATTTAAAGAACAAGTTGATTTTATCAATTCGATAACGCGACGCGTATAAATATTTTCAACTATTTTTTGAGCTTCTTTTTCTTTACCCAACAAATTAGCCGCAATTTTATTTATTTCTTCTTCAGAAGCTTGCTGCCCATATTTAGCATATTCAGATCGAATATAGGCTTTGGCTTCATCAGTTGCCTCATTAGGACTAACAACTATATTATTATTTTTTATGATTTTGTTTTCTATTAATTTCCATTGCATAGATTTTGCATACATTGGATATTCTTTTTCCATTTGTTCTTCAGTAATTGGTTTTTCGTTAACTGCCATTAACCAACGTTTTAAAAAAGAATCAGGTAAACTAATATTTAATTTTTCAACTAATGTTTTTTCAATTTCTTGTTGTAAGAAACGATCAGCATCTACCTGAAACATTAACCCTAACTCATGTTTCACTTTGTTTTTAAATTCTTCTTCACTGTTTACAACACCGGGACCATAAATTTTATCAAATAATTCTTGATTCATTTCCGCATCTTCTAGGCGAGCAATATTTTTAACCGTTAACTGTAAATTTACATTAAATGTCTCAGCAATATCTTTATCAATTCCTAATGAAACACTTTTATCTAAAGCGGTTTCGTATAAATCGTTTACATTTAAAACAACTTTCTCTTCTTTTTTAATCCCAACTAATTTCGCTTTTGTAGTTTCATTTTTTAAGCGATCTAAACCAACACTTGTACTTTTAAATACACCACCGGCTTTAATAGCGCCAGTTTCGTCGAGTTCATTAATATCAACAAATACCACATCTTTGTCAGAAGCAGTTTCAGGATTTACGGGCTTGCCGTAATTTCTTCTCACATCCTTGATATATTTCTCAATTAATTCATCATCAATTTTAACTGTTTTATAATTAAAGCTAACAGTATTGCTTAAGGCAACATCAAATTGAGGCGCTAAACCAATTTGATAAATGAATTCAAAATCTTTTTGGTTTGCAAAATCAACCGGTGTTTCTTGCTTGGGTAAAGGATTTCCAAGAATATCAATTTTATTTTCTTCAATATATTTATGAATAGAATCATTCAATAATTTATTGATCTCATCAACCAAAATTTGAGTACCATATTGTTTTTTGATTAAACCTTCGGGAACTTTACCTGGTCTGAAACCCGGCATAGAAGCTTGTTTCTGAACTTTTTTAATACCTTCTTTAAACTTTGATTCATAATCGGCCGGTGTTACTGAAATAGTAATTTCAGCATTTAATTGATCGATCTCTTTCTTGGTGATATTCATCATTGAATTTTTAATTGGGGAGCAAAAATAGTGATTTTTTAGTAATAATTAAGCCTGTTGAGGTTAATCTCAAGCAAGCTACAGTGTTAAAAAAGTGGGGAGTTTAGTCGTCGCTAGGATCTGGAGCAGAAATAGGTTTTGCTTTTTTACTTTTTAAACTCGATGGCCAAAGCACAGTAAGAATTTCGTTATGCACAGTTATCATGGCTTTACTCATGCCGTTAATAATTGTTACGTTTTCATCTGATTTATTTTTCCAGGTACGTTTAACTTCTTCATATGTACCATCGCTTAAAAGGGTAAAAAATTTAATGAGTTTACCTTTCAATACTTCAGCCTTTCCGCTATTGCAAATGGCTTTACTTCCTTGGCGGCTACTAATAATTACATCAGTATAAATACCATCTTTAATTTCTTCAGCACCCCTGTCTTCAAACTTTAAAGCCCATTTATTATAACAGTTTAGTTCTATTTTCTCTTCCTTTTGTGCAAAAGAAATACCAAAGCAAAAAACTAAAAATAAGGTTGTCAACGCATTCTTTTTCATAATCTTGATCAATAATAAGAGTTTAAATATAAAAAAAAACTGGAACACAACATAATAAATGAAATTTTAGCCATAAATTAAAATGAAAAGTAGATAAGCTAAGATCCCCTGAATTCAGCCAAATAGGCCTATTGCTATAATTCATGGCAAGTACATGTTACGGTAATTATGTAACATAAACATGGAACCCACCAAGTTTATAGATACTATCAATGAAGAGAGTTTCTATAAACTTGAAAAAGAAAAACCAAATCTACTCATTGCATCCATATGGTCGCCTAACCGAAAAGTACGATTTAGTAAGTGCTGCAAGATTATTATTTAAAGGATTCATATATTCCTTAAATTCGTATTATGGCAAAACCCAACATAAAAACAGGTCACGTAGTTGCAGGATTAGTTGGATTATTCATTATTGGATCGTTCATTCGTAATTCCAATAAAGGAAAATGCGCTAGTCTATGCATCGGGCCATTGTGTACCGATGTTAATTGCAATTGCCGTAAGTAAAAGTCGGCTTGACCGAAAGAGGGGAAACATTAGATGTTTCCCCTCTTTATTCATAAGTTGTATTGAGTTTAAGCTGGAAAAAATCTTCCCAAATCATTACAATTGATTATTGAAATTGCTGCGTGAACTCTTTTAGTAGATACTGTTATTGGTAGTGTTGCCAGGACAAGCCTTGTCATTTCTACTGCAGTCGCATCAGTTAAGAAAAATGATTTTATTTCAGCACCAGATTTATTCAATAGAAAATTAAATAGATGTTTAGGAGCCTTATAGTAACCTAATACTCCTAATAACAATAATAGAGTATCAACTTTTTTACTAGGAATTTCGCTAGGTGATAAATAATGATTAATGAAATCTTGAATAGTTTTACCTGAATTAGTAGGGTTTGAAGAGTAATTTCTGTAGCTTTTCATTTCTACTAAAGATAATTTCTTGCCTTTTAATAAAATTGCATCCATGCTTTGCAACTTATTTGCATCATTTATACCCAATTTCATAGATAGATCATCTTTGATTTTATCAAAATCCAATACGTTGAGCGAACTATTAGAACAGCAAGTGCATGGAATATGCTTTAACTCCTGCACGACATACCCATGGATTTTTAAGAAGTCAATAAATGCCCTGTCAATTGCTTGATTATGTAACTTTCTCCAGTTAAATATAGTTTTAAAAGATATTTTTGAATATTCAAACATATATCTATTAAACCAAACGATCTCTTATAGGTTTAGATAGAGCTACAAAAACGTCCGAAATATCACTCGTTACGTCCTTAAAAGTTGAAGTATTTGAATCAGGGTTTCTTTCACCAAAATACCATTTAGTTATTCCTTCCGTTTCATATTCCTTTATGAATTCAGGTAATGTACTGAGTAGTGATGGTGAATGTGAGCTTATAATTATAGGAACAATTTTACTTAACTGAACAAGTATCCTGCCGTACTCTACCTCCCAAGTGGGATGTAAATGCACTTCAGGTTCATCAATTATTAATAAAGTTTTGCTATTTAATATATTTTCAGATAGTAAGATATCTAAAATACCAAGCCCCTTAATACCAGATGCAATATTGAAATCAAAAACATTCTCTTGATTTTCTTTCGACAAAACAATACTTCTAGTTGTTTGATCATAAAATAATTTACCACCCACTGTAGCTCTTATTTTGTTTATATTATCTATAAATTCATTAGGCGCTAAATTATTTGCATTATTAACAATTTTATAAACTAAATCATAAATATGATAAGGTAATCCTGCTATTCTCTGTTGAGAAGCATTTAACAATGTACCTCCAAAAGCCAAACTATTAAGAATAAATGTTATTGATTGTATCGAGGTAGGGCTTTCGATATAAACCGCATCATTAAATTTTTCACTCAAAGAACAATCAAATTTTTCAGCTAGATTATTTTTTATAATAATATTAGATCGTTTTCCGTTTTCACCTATTATATTTATATCTAATGCTAAATCTTTATTTTTTATACTATTAATTTGTCTTTTGAAAAGTTGAGGGATTATAACATTGTTATAATAATTTTTATATGCAACTTCAGGCTCTTGAATTCTTGTTTTAATAATATCAATAGTCTTATCTATTGCAGCACTAAAATTAGCAATTACAGATCCTCTAACTTGAATAACTTGTGGATGAGAATTAAGATTTAATAAGTCAATAGTTTTTTTCTCAAAATCTTTAATTTCTAATTCTAAGCTATTTTCACCGTCAGAAATTGGGGAATTAAACGCTTGTGATATTTTATTCAATAATGGGGCAGACTGTAATTGCGGAGTAGAAGAATTTACTAAAGAATATCTTTCTCCATTTTGAATGTGTGAAAATTGCTGTTGTAATTCTTGAAATCTTAATTCTCTTACTTCCCTAGTTGCTTCTTTATTTGTTTTAATTATTGAAAAAATTGCTTTACTCAAAAAAGACTTACCTATATCGTTCAATCCAGTAATGATAGTAAGTCCGTTTACCTCAATCTTAGCCTCATCAACAATACCAATATTTTTAAAATCAAAAATCATAAGTTCAATTAATATACAATCCAAAAGTAAAAATATTTATTTAATAAGTCTTACATTATTTTAGGGCTTAAATAATTGCACACTACGTATTTGATTAAACTAGATAACAGTTTCATTGATAGTTTATACTACGAAATGTGATTAATAAATATATTGTACGATTCAAGAAGGCTTCGTATCTTTGTATAATACACTAAAAATCAATAATTTATATAAGTAAAATTAAAAGAAACATAAAATAGTTGCGTCGCTTACATTTCTCCTGAGAAAAACCGCTAAATTTTAAATAGAGGAAGGAATGGCAAGTCAGGTGCACCCGCATGGGGTGTGTCTTCTTGTCTTATCATTCCTCAAAGTGCTTAGCGGTACTTTCTCAGGGTGGTAAGCTTGAGGTTCACGCCCCTCTTTTTTGTTGTCAGTTATAAATAAAAATAACGAGCCTGTAGAACCCGAAGGCGACAAAAACAAATCATGAAAAAACTTATTTGCACTTTTATGCTACTGCTTGCAATTGTAGTAGTTCATTCACAAAACAAAAATGAAGAAAGGAAAGAACGACTTCGAATTGCTTCTTCAAAAATCAAATCAACAACGCAAATCGCTTACGAATATGTTTGGGATCAAAAAACTGGATCAAAAAAACCTTCTACAAAAGGGGTAAAGATTTCTACAAGAGTTTATGATTTGAAAGGTAACATAGTTGAAGAAATCAGTTACAATCAATTCGGAAATGTTGATTCAAAAACTAGTTACAAATATGATGGTAAAGGAAACAATATCGAATTAGTTGTTTCCAATTCCGACGGTTCACCTATTGAAGAATCCCATTACGAATTTAAAAGAGATACTTTATCACAACTTAAAACCCATAGAGTAAAAGACAACTTAACATATTCCAATTTTATGTGGAATGTTTTTGAAGCTGAAAATGGAAACCGAGTTTTTCATGTGTTCTCTTATAGCAGTGATGACACTACTTTAGTCGGCTCACAAAGAAATGTTTTTGATTCTAAAAACAATTTGATCACTTATTATTCTTACAAAGGAAAATATTTGAATTATAAATATGTTTATCTCTATAATGATAAAGGGAGAATGATTGAAATCAAATTTTATAATAAACAAGAGGAGTTCACTGGTTCGCAAAAATTCAAATATGACTTAAAGGAAAACTTGATCGAAACGCAAAATTGTGGAGCATACAACATACCTTATGAAACAACAGTTTATAAAAATGATCCGAACGGAAATGTTATTGAAGCAATTGTTTATACCGATAATGATTTGAAAAAACCGAAAGCTTTATACAAGTTCAATTATGAATATTATAAATAAAAAAAAATAACAACATGAAATCAAAACATCAAGAAATCATCGACACACTTCATAAAGGAAACTTCTATACAAAATGTCCTTGTTGCAGTGATGAAATTGCGCTTAAGCAAACAGGCTTATTCGACAATGACAATTTTTCCGAAGGAGCACTGGAAATATATCAACAACAATTACAACACGTACAAAATGAAAAAGCTCGACTTAAAAAACTACAGGAACAAGGAACAATAAAGTCTGAGATCGCTGCCAAATCAAGCAACATAGGTTCAATCCTTGAGAGACTTGCGCCGACGATGAAACATTTCAGATTCAACAGAAATGATTGTCGTTCACTCTTTGATCCTATTGACTATGTAATCTTTGAAGGATTATCAACTAAAGGTAGAGTTGATAAAATATTCTTCATTGACATCAAAACAGGGAATGCTAGATTGAGTAAGAAACAAAGAGAAATAAAAACTGTTGTGCAAAATAAAAAAGTTGAATTTAAAACATATTAATAATGAAAAAAGAAATTTTAGAATTCTACGCTTCACTTCGTCAAATATTTGGAGCGTGTCCAAACTGTGAAGAGATTTTCCGTTTGAGTGATTGCAAATTATACCAAAAGGATAATAAAAAACCTGTTATAGATTGGAAAGAAAAAATTGATTCCGAGATTTTACGATTACAAAATTTGGAAGATAGGCTGCTAGAGAAAATTGAACAAGCTAAAGAAGCTGCTAGAGAAATTGGACGGAAAGAGGCTGATCGACAAGTAAAGAAAATCGATAACATCTTTAGCCCACTTAAGCTAAATCCGAATGATGCAAAAGTAATTTTTCATCCAATCGATTTCATTGTCTTTAATGGAATGCATAATGGTATCAGTGATACAGGAATAAAAAACTTGTTACTTCTTGATAGCAGCAGTAAAACGAATGAAAATGTAATAGTTCAGAAAAGTATCGAAGATGTTATAGAAAACAAAAATTACGAATGGTTAACATTACGAGTTGAAACAGATGGAATAATTCATGAGGAATAATATCGAAACTTTTTATTTATTAGAAGATAAATAAAAAACGAAAAGAACCACTGCGCATGTGATTCTCTTCTTAATTGGTTCTAGGACTTTGTTACTCTAGCCAATAATATAAAGTTCGGGTTTTTTGAAGTAAAATTCAAATTCAATCCGAACTTTTTTGTTAAAACGTATAATTAATTCAAAAATAAACCACCAAGTTTAGTAACAAAAAACGAATGCATCCCTAAAGTAGATGTTGCATAACCATCTTTTAT
>JABDBZ010000024.1 GCA_013288385.1 Bacteroidota bacterium | reverse complement strand
CTAAAAATTTAATTCCGATTTTAACGCTAAATAAAAAAACATTTCAAAATAATAGTTACACAAAATATTTTTTGGAGAATAAAAAAAACAATCATTTTTTTGTTCAATTAAAAAAGCGATTTAATTCTATAAAAACACAAATAAATCTTGTGTTTTATTATCATTTATCTAGCTTGAGCAAAGAGTTTCCTCACTGATTCAGAAACTTCAAGACTATCCTCCCTATAAATAGGGCAACATTAAATTATTAATTAAAATACAAAAAGATGAAAAAAATATTTTTTATTCTGGCATTTCTATGTCAGGTTAGTGCAAGCTTTTCACAAGCGAACAAAAAGTTAAAAAATGGCATGTACCTTGTTGACAAAATAGTTTATGACTCAACAAAGATCGATGCTTCAGACACACAAAAAACTCTTATAAAATTTAATCAACTCTTTCTTAAAAATGCACCAGAGAAATCGGTTGGCTTGTTAATATTTAATTCCAATTTTGTTCCACTTGAATTAAATGAAGAGCCGAAACTAATTGATCAGGATGAGAAGAAAAAAAAGATTGAACTCTCGCTTAGTCATGCCGCAAGTGAACAACTGGCTATGTTTACTTCTCATAACGTTATGAAACAAGCTACCTTGGTAATAGATGGTGAAGCGCTTACAGTTCATGAAATAAGAGAAGCTATAACTGGTGGGAAAATGCAAATTACACGATGCAGTGACAATGCATGTGAAATAATTTATGTGAAGCTAAAAGACAGCATGCAAAAGTAAAATGTAAAAGCCTCCCAACTTGGGAGGCTTTTATTAAAATTATGATGAGGTTTTATTACTTAATTCAATTTACTTTCGATACTTGTATTGTACAAACCTCCGAATTCAGAAATGGTTCCATAGTTTTTATCATCCATTACAAAAGCATTTCCTTTTACATGTCCGATATTTACAAAAGGTGATTTTGTTTCCAGCATAGCTCTTTCGAAATCAACTTTATTTTTTGGATCTATACTTACGATAACCCTGCTTTGTGCTTCACCAAATAAAAACGAATCTATTCGGATATCTTTATCAGAAGTAATATGTACTCCTAAATTATTGGCGATACAACTTTCTAATAAATTCAGGAATAAACCACCATCACTAATATCATGAGCGCTCTCAATTAATTTAGCACGAATAATTTTTTGAACTGCTTTTTGAACTTCATATTCTTCATCTAAATTAAAATAGGGTGCTGGAGTTGCTTTTATTTTTTGAAAAGAGTAAACATATTCAGACGAAGCGATATCGTTTTTTTGAGCACCTAATAAATAAATTAAATCGTGTTCTTTTTTAAAATTAATTGACGTTTGTAAATTTTTATCTTCTAAAATACCAATCATGCCAATTGTTGGAGTAGGAAAAACCGGACCTTCATAACTCGACTGATTGTAAAAACTAACGTTACCACCAGTTACAGGTGTTTCAAATTTTAAACAAGCCTTTCCCATGCCTTTAATGGCGCCAACAAATTGCCAATATACTTCGGGATTATATGGATTACCAAAATTTAAACAATTTGTTACAGCGCTTGGAATGCCACCACTGCAAGAAATGTTTCGTGCAGCTTCACTAACTGCAATTGCACAGCCAACTTCAGGATCCGCGTTTACATATCTGCTATTGCAATCAACACTCATGGCTAATGCTTTTTTTGTCCCTTTAATATTTACAATTGCTGCATCGCATCCATTATTTGTACTGCGGTTAATTGTGCCAACCATACTGTCGTATTGATTGTATACCCAACGCTTACTTGCTAAATTGGGATGATTGGCCAAATGATTCATGATCGGTTTTAAATCAGATGGGAGTTTTACATCTTCGGTTTTAAATTTTTTCCATTCAGAATAATAAGCGGGTTCTTTAAATTCACGCTTGTAAACAGGTGCATCTCCACCCAATACCAAAGATTTTGCAGGAAGATCAGCAACTTGTTCACCATTGAAAAAATATTTTAAACGATCGCCTTTTGTAACAACACCAATTTGAACACAATTGAGATCCCATTTATCAAATATTTTTAAGATCTCATTTTCTCTTCCTTTTTTTACAACAACCAACATGCGCTCTTGCGATTCGCTTAATAAAAATTCAAACGGGTGCATTCCTGCTTGACGAGCCGGAACTTTTTCTAACCAAATTTCCATACCGTGTTCGCCTTTTGCACTCATTTCACTAGTGCTACATGCAATGCCTGCCGCACCCATATCCTGCATGCCAATTACGGCATCTGTTTTTATAATTTCTAAAGAAGCTTCCAATAATAATTTTTCCTGAAATGGATCACCAACTTGAACAGCAGGTAGATCTTTTGCGCTATCTTCAGTAAGATCTTTGCTGGCAAAAGCAGCTCCACCCATTCCATCTCTTCCCGTTGAAGAACCAACAATAAAAACCGGATTTCCTTCTCCATAAGAAGTAGCACTCACCATGTCTCCTTTTTTCATAATGCCAACGCTCATGGCATTTACCAAAGGATTTACATTAAAACTATCATCAAAAAAAACTTCACCGCCTACTGTTGGTATACCAAATGCATTTCCATAATCGCCAATGCCTTTTACTACACCTTTAATTAACCATTTTGTTTTTTCACTATTGATATCACCAAAACGTAAGGAGTTTAATTGTGCAATTGGTCGCGCACCCATTGTAAAAATATCTCTGTTAATACCGCCAACACCAGTAGCAGCACCTTGATAAGGCTCTAATGCACTTGGGTGGTTATGACTTTCAATTTTAAAAGCACACGCTAAACCGTCGCCAATATCAACCAAGCCCGCATTTTCCTCGCCTGCTTTTGCTAACATGTGCGGACCTTCTTTTGGTAAAGTCTTTAACCAGGTAATACTGTTTTTATAGGAACAATGTTCGCTCCACATAACAGAATACACCGAAAGCTCAGTGAAATTGGGTGTACGACCTAAAGTACTTTTAATTTTCTCAAACTCTTCTGGTAATAATCCTAATTGTTTAGCTTGTTCTAAAGTTGCAATTTGATTGGCGTATTTTGGTGTGCTCATTTTAAAAAATTAAGGTACAAAGTTAGTGATGTTAGTATTATAAGCAGATTAAGTAATCAACAAAATAAAAACAAATTTAAACAAGCTCTTTATTTGAAAATGTTTGATTTAATGCTTATTTTTAATTCATGTTTATACGTTTTTTCATATTAGCCATATTTATTTCTCCTACTCTCATTTCTCAAGTAGCTAATGATTCAATTAAACTTTTCCCAAAAATAAAATCTATTGAATTAAATGTTGGAGTTACTAATTCTACCGGAGGTTTTAATAGGCTAGTGCCGGGAAACTCGGAAACCAGTGCCTTTGCTTTGCCAGGAATTAAATTAGATGCGGCTTATAATATTCAGATGTATAAACATATGGGGGTAAAAGCCATGTTGGTATATCAAAATAATCAAATTGATGATAAAAGATATTTAAGAGATCTGATCTCAAAAAACCCTTTAAACTCTTATTCTATGTCGGCCGGCGGGTGGAATAATATTGCTGCTATGTTAGGCGTATTTGGAAATTTTAATTTGGGAAAACATGTTCACTTTCAGCCCCGATTTTGTTTTGGATTTAATTATGGGTTATCACCAAAAATTGATTTAACCGTTTCTGATTCTTTAAAAAATGTTTCAGTAATTTCCCAAAAACATGGCAATGCCGTTGCTTTTTCTTTTTTACTTGGAACAGATTTTAAAATTGATCTGGCTAAAAAGTATCAACTTCTTTTTGGTTTTGATGCTTTTTCGAGCGATTTAGTTTTTCAAAATATCAGAGTAGAAAATTCTTCTACTAACTTGGTTACTTTCTTTACAGCTCACCAATCTGTTGGAACCTTAGCTTTTAAAATAGGTATTTGTAAAATTATTAATTAGAAATTAAACTTTTTCAACATAAAAACGTCTAAAAGGTTTATGCGCATATTTTTTTTATTAATCACTTTATTAATTACAGTTTCTTGTTTTTGCCAAACGGATGAAAACAAAATTAAAATTGATACATTAAAGGCCCAACTAAAAAGAGATTCGTTAAAGATTTATCATTTCCAAAAAATTCGTCCCACACTTGGCATTGACAATCGAAATTCATTTATAAAAAACAATCCGGTTAATCTTAACGGAATTCAAATTGGCGTTGTTTATAAAGAAAACAATACTTTTGGCATTGGTTTTTATAGTATAACAGCTAATTCAAAAATTAAAGGGGCCGCAAAGGTAATTGATAATAAATCTACAATTGTTCAAACTTTGAAAATGGGTTATGTTACTTTTTATTATCAGCCCGCTTTGATTGATAAAAAACATTTTGAGTTAGACTTACCGGTTGAAATTGGTCTGGGTAGATTTACTTTAAATAGAACCGACAGTGCTACGGGGAAGGTATTAAAACCAATCACTTCAGGCATAATTCCAATTGGTGTTGGTTTAATGGGAATTTACAAACCCTGGAAAATTATTGGCTTATCTTATTTAATGGGTTATCGTATTGCCACAGCAAAGGATATTAGTTTCAGTGGCGCTTATTATTCATTTGGAGTTTGGTTTGATCTGAGACAAATGATAAGAAATACAAGGTTTTATTTGATAAAGAAAAAGAAATACAAAAAAGAATTAAAGAAGTTAAGTGTTTAAATCTTCTATAAAAGAAGTGCGTTTTCCAAACAAAAATTTCTGAACTTTATACCGTGAAGCATTTTTTAGATGAATTAAATCCGGTTCAGCGTGCAGCCGCACAGGCAACTGAAGGGCCGGTAATGATAATTGCAGGAGCGGGGTCGGGTAAAACAAGAGTACTTACTTACCGTATCGCACATATTATGGAGCGTGGTATTGATCCCTTTAATATTTTAGCATTAACCTTTACAAATAAAGCGGCGAGAGAGATGAAAGATCGCATCTCTAAAATTGTTGGTGCAAAAGAAGCTAAGAATTTATGGATGGGAACTTTTCATTCCATCTTCGCAAAAATATTACGCATTGAAGCACAGAAATTAGGTTATCCAAATAATTTCACAATTTATGATACCGATGATAGTAAGAGTGTAATAAAAGAAATTTTAAAGCAATTTAATTTAGATGATAAAGTTTATAAACCATCTTTGGTTTTAAATCGTATTTCGGATGCGAAGAATAAATTAATCTCGGCACAACAATATATTCAAAATACTATTTTTCAAACAGAAGATCGCCAAAGCAATAAACCCTTGTTGGGTCAGGTTTTTGAGGCCTATCAAAAAAGAAACTTTAAAGCAGGTGCTATGGATTTTGATGATTTGCTTTTTAATACAAATGTTTTGTTGCGCGATTTTCCGGATGTATTATTAAAGTATCAAAATAAATTCAGGTATATTTTGGTAGATGAGTACCAGGATACAAATTTTTCACAGTATGTAATTATTAAACAATTAGCAGCGCGCTTTCAAAATATTTGTGTAGTTGGTGATGATGCGCAAAGTATTTACGCGTTTCGGGGCGCGAATATTCAAAACATTTTAAATTTTGAGCGCGATTATCCCGATCTAAAAACATATAAGCTCGAACAAAATTATCGGAGTACTAAAACAATTGTAGAAGCTGCGAATTTAATTATTGCGAATAATAAAGATCAATTTAAAAAATTGGTGTTCACCGAAAATGAAGAAGGTAATAAAATAAAAGTCATTAATGCCAATACAGATAATGAAGAAGGGCAAAAAGTAGCGAACAGTATTTTTGAAACAAAAAATAATCATCAATATCAAAATAAAGACTTCGCTATTTTATATCGTACCAATGCACAATCGCGTTCAATTGAAGAAGCGTTGCGTCGTTTAAACATTCCATATCGTATTTATGGTGGTATTAGTTTTTATCAGCGTAAAGAAATTAAAGATGTACTGGCTTATTTTCGTTTAACCATTAATCATAATGATGATGAAAGTTTAAAACGAGTAATTAATTATCCGTTGCGAGGCATTGGGCAATCAACCGTAGATAAAATAAGTGTAGCGGCTGCCGAGCATAGTATTAGCATGTTTACTGTTTGTGAAAATTTAAAAGATTTTGGTCTCGGAATTAATTCAGGCATTGCCAGTAAAATAGATGAGTTTGTTACTAAAATAAAGTCATTCTCAATACAACTCACCGATAAAGACGCGTTTGATTTAGGGAATCATATAGCCGTAAATTGTGGTTTAATAAAAGAATTGTATCAGGATAAAACACCGGAAGGCGTAAGTAGATATGAAAATATTCAGGAACTATTAAACGGATTAAAAGATTTCGTAGAACAAGAACGTACACCACAAGAAGTTGAATTGAATGATATTATTAAAGAACGTTTAGCTGCAGAAGGTGATACATTATTTGCCGCGTCAGTAAATAAAGAGCTGCGTACCCTTGACGAGTTTATGCAAGAGATTACACTCATGACGGATAGAGATACAGAAGATGATGATGAGCGTGAAGCGGATAAAATAACGATGATGACCATTCACGCCGCAAAGGGGTTAGAATTTAAAAACGTGTACATAGTTGGTTTGGAAGAAAATTTGTTTCCATCGCAACTAGCTTTAAATAGCAGAACAGAATTAGAGGAAGAACGTCGTTTATTTTATGTTGCCGTTACTCGCGCCGAAATGCAATGCACATTGAGTTATGCCAATACCCGTTACCGGTATGGCAATTTAATTTATTGCGAGGCCAGCAGATTTATTGATGAAATAGATGAGAAGTTTTTAGAGTACGAAGTAATTTCCGGCACTAAATCATTTAACGATAATGTATTTGAAAAAATGCGGAATTCTTTTTTTGAAGAGCCGTCACAAGACCTTCCTACAAATTATAAAAGTAACTTTTCAAAAGAACCCAAACAAACAATTGGTTTTAATCCACCCAAAAAATTCATTAGTGTTAACGCCCGTTTAGGAAATGTAAATACCGGTAAGCCAATTGATTTAAGTTTAAATAAAGAATTAAAACCGGGTGATGCAGTTATTCACGAAAAATTTGGCAGAGGTGTTATTCATACTATTGAAGGTGTATGGCCTGAGACAAAAGCTGTAATACAGTTTGAACGCGATGGTGCTAAAAACTTGTTGTTGAAGTATGCGAAGTTGCAGAAAGGGTAGGTTTTTATTTCCTTTAAATTTTGCATTTTTGAAATTATACTATTTGTTTTTAGCTATTACTTTTTCCTTAGTCGAAAACACTTCGACTCCGCTCAGTATAAAATCCATCAAAAAGACAAGCTCAAAAAATGCGCTCACGCACTCTGCATATTTGTAAGATTCGCTTAGAGAAGTAGCTAAAGCCCTTCTCTGCTTATCTAACAAATATACATTCACTCTTCACTCGCTCGCCTTTTGAGCGGGCTATCGCACGTAGATGTTTTAAAATAGTTATTAGCTTGAACTTTTCCTATTTTCTTTAAAATCTTTTCAATTTTTTTTGTAACAATTAATAATTTGCAGCCATTAATAAATGCTATTTGCAAACCAATTTTTCCTGAAATATTATATGACAGTCCGAATTCCCCAACCGCCATATTCTTTTATTGGACTGTACTGGCAAATATACACTTTAGAAATAGAGCCGCAATTATAAACTTTAAATTTTTTGTTGGAACGGAAAAAACTGAACAGAGATTCCTTGAGCATCAATTTTTGTGTCTAAGCGAAGAGAAAAAAATAATGATTGAAAATAATAGAAACAAATGTAGAAACAATAAGAGCATTATTATTCATCGGATTATTGCCATAAACATTTCCATAAATAACTTGGTAAATAATGGCAAAAATAAATTGCCCGTTTATACCCATTAAAATTAACCAAATCCATACTTGATTAAATCTTTGTTTTTCTGAGAATGAAATGGGATTGGAGTTCATGAACTCAGTTTTGTTTTGCCTTCAGCTTTATTGTTTTAATAGATTGTTTTTTGCGTTTTGCTTTTTGCGATCTCATAATTTTCCTGAACTCGGCTAATTCTTTTTCCGACCAAGGTTCAGATTTAATTATTAAGTCAACTTTTTTTGATTCTCTAATTAGTCCCATTTTTTTATGATTTAAAATATTGTGAAACAAGTTTACCTGCTGCTTTTGTGTCTATGAACATTCGGCGTTCATGTATGTGAGTTGCACCAAGAGTTTTTTGATAATGTTCAATTAAGACGGTTTTGCTATCAAAAGCAACGTAGCCTTCATAGCCTTTGTCGAATGAAACTTTACAAGCGTATGCAACCAAATTACCTGGAACACCAAGGTATATTTTATGTTTACCAAGATTGAATTTTGAACTTTCGACAAGGTGCATAAAAACATGATCCTCTTTATCTTCAATGCTCAAAAGCCCTTGAATTATTGTAGGATTATTAGTAGTAGTTAGTTTGAAAATTAGTTTTGATTTGTCTTTGAATTCAGATTTCCAATTGAATTGCCAGTCTTTGCTTTTAATTGTTTCAAAGTCTTTGTCTCTAATACGAGTAATTTCCGTGTCAAAAATCTCTCCAGTTTGAGTGTTTTCAATAGAATTAGTCAATTTGTCAATAACGAAGTTTAAATATTTTTTTGTTTGTTTGCTCACTGTTTAAAGGTACAAAAAATTAAGAATAATTAAAAGGGGTTTTGATTAGTAATTGTTCGTGTTTTATTGATAACACAATAGTTGATGCATAAAACAATGGAAGTAAAAAAGATTATTGGGAGTGATTTGATGTAATAAAAAAACAATTTATTTTATTCTTTTTTTCTTAGTCAAAAAAAGAAGCAAAAAAGACAAGACAAAAATATGCTCTCACGCACTCTTTTAATTTATAAGATTCGTTTATGAAGCGGCTAAAGCTCTTCACAACTCATCTAATAAATTTAAATTCATGCCCTCTTGCCCGCATTTTTGTCGAGCCAACACACGTAGTTATTGAAGAATTTTATCGGTATTATTTAATTTGATGATAGATCTTGTGGTATCTCGGTTTGCCCAGTTACTTTTTACTTTGCATAAATGACACGCAATATAATATTCCTTTAAATCGGTATATCTTTTGCCTTTTAAACACCAATCGTCATATTCCTGATGGTTGAAATCTCCCCAGCCATTGCTTTCAAAATGACTTGTAAACCATTCTTCATTAATATTCCCATCTTGTTTTAAATAACCTCCAAAGACTTCTTTTAAAGCGATTTCGTGCAGTTGTTGATAAGAGAGCGGTGTGTTAGTTGGATGGTTTTTTACCATATCGCGTGGGATTACAATATAGGCACCTTTAAAATAATACCAAAAACCATTAATTTTTTCACCATAAAAATAATCTATACCATCTGAATTTGAAATTTTGTCATTATGTGAAGTTAATAATCCAGTTATTAATCTATTTTTTTCAGAATTAAAACATAAATTGTTGAATCGGTTTGAGAAATTGAACTAAAAGAATTTATTAGAAACAAAGTCGCTATTAAATAACGAAATGGCTGATTAATAAAAATCATTTTATAGTGAGATGTTCTAGCACGTTTTTTATGAAATGTTAATTTTTTCAGAAGGGCTCAAAAGTATCAATTAAAACTAAATACACTCAAATTATTTAGATTTTAGAATAAAATAAATCAAATTGTAAATTAAATACTTATAAATCAATAGCTTAAATTTTAGCATCAAACTCTCAAAGCTGATATTTTGGACTTGCTCAAAAACATAAAATGCAATGAGCTATATAATTACAATAAAATAAAACTATTTTACCAAACACAATTTTAAATAATAGAATTTATATTTGGTACAGATATGGTAATTAATACCTATATTTGTACTAATTGGAAATGATGATCAAACGAGAAATAGAAAAATTATTGAAACAGTATAGTAAACAATTTAGAGCTATAGCTGTTATTGGTCCACGCCAAAGTGGTAAAACTACTTTGGTAAAAAAAGTGTTTCCTAAAAAAGCGTATGTTTCATTGGAGAACCCTGACGATCGTTTATTTGCTGATTCTGATCCCCGTGGTTTTTTAGAAAGATATAAGGATGGAGCAATTATAGATGAAGCGCAACGAGTGCCTGCTTTGTTTAATTACATGCAACAAATACTGGATGAAACAAAAAAAGAAGGGTTATTTATTTTAACCGGCAGTAACAATTTTTTATTGCAAGAATCTATTACACAATCATTGGCTGGCAGAATTGGAATTATTGATCTTTTACCACTTACTTTTCATGAAATTACATCCAGTCATAAAACTTTTTTAAGTACTAATCAACTTATATTAAATGGATCTTATCCCGAGATCTATGATAAAAAAAGAAAAAATGATCTGTGGTATCAAGCGTATATACGTACCTATATCGAAAGAGATGTAAAACAAATCAGGAATATTGATAACACAATTTTATTTAATAAATTCTTGAAATTATGCGCAGGTAGAATAGGGCAACAACTTAATGTTGCTAATTTAAGTAACGAGTGTGGAATAGACATCAAAACAGTTAATTCGTGGTTAGGTATTTTGCAAAGCAGTTATATTATTTATTTACTACAACCTCATTTTGTTAACTTCAATAAAAGAGTTGTTAAATCGCCTAAACTTTATTTTGTTGATACCGGTTTAGCTTGTGTTTTGTTGGGATTAAAAAATGAAAGTGAACTTGAACAATCTGTTTTCAGAGGATCTTTATTTGAGAATTATATTATTTTAGAATGGTTAAAGAAAAAATATAATAACGGTTCTTTATATAGTTTATATTATTGGAGAGATAACAAGGGTATTGAAATAGATTTATTAATTGATTCATCCGGAAAACTTTTACCAATAGAAATAAAATCATCTCAAACTTTTAATGAAGATTTTTTAAAACCTATTAAACAGTGGAATAATTTCAGTAAACATAAAGGTGGTATTTTGGTATATGATGGTAAAAGTTCGTATAAAAGAAGCGATCATTTTGAAGTAATTTACTGGCGAGATCATCTCACTAAAAATAAATTATCTTAAAGAAATTAGTACAGATATGGTAGTTAATTACCATATATGTACTAATCATTTTCTTTTATTTGAAAATTTTGGATCCTCTTCAAAGTAATTAAAGAAGCATAAGACCAATTGGGAAATCTAAAAACAGATTAACCAAAATTAATTTCTTACCTAAAATTTTGGTAAAAGTTTTAGATTGTAATAAGCAGGTAAATGGCTTTCATTATGAGCCAGGTTTTAATCGTAACTAAGCAGGTTTTCAACATTAATATGCAAGTTAATAGTAATCAGTTATATACATGGCTCCTTTATGTTAAAAAAAACAAAAGTTTTTTTGCAAGGCTTCTATACTTTTTGTATTATTGTATGCCTAAACTAGGTTTTTTTGAATTTGTAAAATATTATGAAGAATATAAGATTACTTTTTTTATCAGCTCTCTTAATAACCTTAAGTAGCAGCTTATTAGCACAAAAACAACGCGCAGAAAACAAAAGCCAGGCAAAAGGCGGTTTTAAACGTTTTTTTACTAAAACACCATGGACATTTGGACTTAGCGGACACGTAGTTGATGATGATGGAAAGCCTTTTCAGAATGTATTTAGTCCTTCTAAAGCTTGGAATTTTTTACCTTATCCGTCTCGTATAACTGTTGATGGTTATTACAAATCCGGTTTTAGTTTTCAAGGTGAATTTGCTTACACACAATATAAGATTGGAAGAGATATTAATGATGTGATTACTACTAGTAAATGGACTTTCTTTTCTGCAGACGCCAATGTAAAGTTTGATTTAAATGAAGCTTTTGGACCAACTAATTGGTTCGATCCTTATGTTGCTGCCGGTTATGGTTTCACATTAAGGTCAGGTGCGGTAAAGCCTGCAACTGTAAATTTTAATGCCGGCTTAGGTTTTAATATCTGGATCTATGAAAACTTAGGTTTTAATGCACAGTCAATGGCTAAATTTTCGATGATACAAGGTACTTCTAATTATTTGCATCATTCGGTTGGTATTATTTATCGTATTCAAGGTGGAGCAGGCGCACGCCCAGGTAAATTAGGCAAGCGCTATAAATTTGTGAGCAAAGGTGGAAGAAGAAAATAATTTAAAAAGGAATTAAAAATGAAAAATACCAAATCTTTTATACTTCTATTTGTTTTAGCTTTTAGCTTAAATTTTTCTTACGGCCAAGGGGAATTTATGAGAAAAATTAAAAACACCACATGGACTTTTGGTTTAAGCGATCATATTGTGGTTGATGGTGGTAAGGAAACAAGTTTTCCATTTAATACCAAAGCATGGAATATCGTCCCTTTTCCAAGTCGCATAACAGTTGACGGTTATTTTCAAAAGGGTTGGAGTTTTCAAACAGAATTGGCTTATACCAAATACAAAGTAGGAAATATTATGGATAATATTCCTATCACTAAAGCAGGCACTTATTTTGGAGTTGACTTTAATGCCAAATTTGCTTTTTCACACTGGGCTAAAAAAGAAGGTTGGTTCGATCCTTATGCTACAGTTGGTTATGGATTTACATACAGAAGTTTAGCTATTAATAAAGCTACCGGAAACAATAATCTTGGTTTGGGTTCTAATTTTTGGATTTACAAAGGTTTTGGTATAAATCTCCAGGCAATGGGTAAATTCGTAATGAAAGGTGGTCAAAAATCAAATTACACACAGTATTCTTTTGCAATCATTTACAAATTGCTTGCTAAAAAACGTAATATAGGGGATAAGTAAATTTTGAGATTTATTTATTCAAAAGCTTTGATGAAAATCAAGGCTTTTTTTATGAGTCGTTATTAGCGACTAAGAGAAGGAAGAATTTTGAATGATCCGACTATCGAGATTTTGTTTCAAAGTTTTAAATAATTGGATCAATTTTTTTCAAGAATCAGAGAAAATAATTAATTACCTTTTTTATTTCTTTTGTAACTTTTTTCTTGATAAAAAAGTCACCAAAAAATCAAGGCAAAACGATGCGCCAACGCACTCTGCAAATTTGTAAGGCTTGAATGAGAAGTAGCTAAAGCCCTTCTCAACGTGCCTAACAAATTTGCATTCACGCATCGCTAGCCCGCCGTTTTGCCCCGCCTGCGCACGAGTTGCTTCGAAAGAAAGGTTATGCGACTATCGAGATTTTGTTTCAAAGTTTTAAATAATTGTATCAATTTTTTCGAGGATTAGAAAAAGGATTAACAGACTTTTTTATTTCCTCTGTCACTTTTTTCTTAGTCAAAAAAGTAACCCAAAAGACAAGCTCAAAAAATGCTCCCACACACCCTTTAAATTTACAAGACTCGTTTTGGAAAGTAGCTAAAGCCCTTTCCAACTAGTCTAGAAAATTTAAATTCACTCAACGCACGCACGCCTTTTGAGCAGGCCAGCGCACGAAATGCTTCAAAAGGAAGGTTGTGCGACTATCGAGATTTTGTTTCAAAGTTTTAAATAATTGTATCAATTTTTTCGAGGATTAGAAAAAGGACTAACAGACTTTTTTATTTCCTCTGTCACTTTTTTCTTAGTCAAAAAAGTAACCAAAAAGACAAGCTCAAAAAATGCTCCCACGCACCCTTTAAATTTACAAGACTCGTTTTGGAAAGTAGCTAAAGCCCTTTCCAACTAGTCTAGAAAATTTAAATTCACTCAACGCACGCTCGCCTTTTGAGCAGGCCAGCGCACGAAATGCTTCGAAAGGAAGGTTGTGCGACTATCGAGATTTTGTTTCAAAGATTTAAAGAATTGTATCAATTTTTTCGAGGATCAGAAAAAATAATTAACCACTTTTTTTATTTCTTTTGTAACTTTTTTCTTGATAAAAAAGTCACCAAAAAATCAAGGCCACCTAATTCCACGCACAGGCAATGCTCTTAGCACAGATGGCCAGGTCAGCGCACACGTCTTCGTGGGCAAGGTTTGTAAGGGTATGTTGATAATGTTTCAAAAGGGTATGATTGTAATAAAAACTCTTCGTTTGTAATCAATGTATATCCGATAAACGCCGCGTCCTTTTAGTTTTTTGCAGTTCATTTCTTTAAGCAGCCAAATACTATGGGGTAATTTTTTATTTAAACAGTAAGATCAAAACTTTTTGTAATTTAACCGAACATGAAATAAATTTTTTTAATAACGGAGTAAGCCCAAAATCCGCTGAAGAGTAGGCAAAACAATTTTTCACTTATGACTACTCTACGATTTGGGAAACATGCACCCAAGAATGATTATCGCACTTTGCGATTCAAAAATTATTTAAGTTCAAAACTGGCTGCGCCTCCCGCTACTTATGATACGTTAGCAACGGTTTACAAAAAATTAAAGATCTCTGATCCCACCAAATTATTTCCGATGGACGGAAATGATACCTATGGTGATTGTACTATTGCTGCATTAAGTCACGCTATTACTGTTTATCGCGGCCTTACCGGTGAAAAAAATATTTGGAGTCAACAAAGTGTGGTTAAATTATATATGCACCTCACAGGTGGTGCTGATTCTGGTCTTAACGAACTCGACGTTTTAAATTACTGGCAATCAAATTCAGTTGACGGCGATAAAATTGCTGCCTATACAAAAATTGACACCAAAAATCATACACATATTCAACAAGCTATTCGTTTATTTGGTGGTGTTTACTTAGGTTTTCAATGTCAGGAAAATTGTATCAAGGATTTTAATGCCAAAAAACCATGGACACCTGGCAAACTAACGCAAGATGGACATGCGGTGTTCGCAGTTGGTTATGATAAAACCGGTGTTACTGTTCTTACCTGGGGAAATACTCAAAAAGCGACCTGGGCATGGTGGGACGAGTGTGTTGATGAAGCGTATGCTATTTTACCACCCGAAGCAAAAAAATCTGATTTTGAACCTGGCTTTGATTTTAAACAATTAAAAGCAGACTTGGCAGAAGTAGCAAATTAATGATAATAAAAAAGTCTCCCGACGGAATTTGTTGGGAGACTTTTTTATTTGAACTATTTTAGTCCCATTTTTCTCACTTGCGTACTTTTTGTTGGGATAAAAAATAGCTTGTCTATAAGAGATTATTTCTTTATAGTTTTTAAATTGTAAAGTCTAGAGACATGCTCCGAATGATCACTGGGGGATACGTTTATACGATTAAAAAATCCTGAGAAATTTTTCTCAGGATTTTGAAATGAATTTCAAAAAAAGCGAAATAATTTTAATTCATTACCAAACTATAAAAAAATAGAATCATATAAAGTAAACTTATAATAACATTCATAATAGTTGCAATGTTTTTTGTATCGGTGTTTTTTGTAGCGTAGACTACGCGCATTAATATTATTTGAATTAAAAGTAAAAGATATTTATAGTTTTGTTCTAAATAATTGTTAGGAGAATACATTTTTGATTTAGATAAGTTATCTAAAATCACACATAAAATAAAAATAATTGTTGATGTTAACGCTATATATTTTCGCCTCATTTAATTTAGAAAATCTACCACTCTTTTAGTAGTCTCTTCCACATTGGAACGGCTTTTGTGGAACCTTGACCATAACCATAACCACCATAACCATAACCATAACCATAACCATAACCATAACCATAACCTTTGCGATAATCAGAACCATTAATCAAACAAGCCATGTTTGGCAACCGTTTTTCTCTATTCAAACTTTCAGCTATGCGAAGCAAACGTTTATCTAAATAACCAGCGCGAGCTACAAACACTGTTGCGTCAGCATATTGAGAGATCAATAAAGTATCTGCCACTAAACCAACTGGCGCTGTATCTACAATTATATAATCATATTTTTCTTTAGCAAAAGCAAAAAGTTCTTTTACTTTAGAATTCATTAAAAGCTCAGCAGGATTTGGAGGAATAGGGCCTGAAGGCATAATATCTAAACCATTAATATTTGAAGATGTGAAAATTAAGCTTTCTAAATCTAAATTTTCTTCAGCGACAAAGTTAGTGAGCCCTTTGCGATCTGCCATATTTAAATAAACTAATAATTTCGGAGCACGTAAATCAGTTCCAATCAGTAATACTTTTTTACTTGATAAAGCAAAAGAGGCAGCCAAATTTAAAGCAATAAACGATTTACCTTCTTTGCCTATAGTGGAAGTTACAAAAATTGTTTTACTAAGGCCCTTTCTGTTTTCAGTAATAAATTCAACGTTTGTTCGCAATAATCTAAAACCTTCCGATATATTGGAACGATCATTTTCAATAACTACTAATTTGTTTTTTGAACTTGATTGAGGAATATCACCAAGATAGGGAAGATTCACTCGATCTGTATCTTTTTTGCCATGGACTTTTGTATCTAAAAGATCTATTATATAGAAAATAATAATTGGTAAAATTAAACCAATTAAAAAAGAAGATAAATATATAATCTGTTTCTTTGGAGCAACCATACTTCCATCACTGTATGCTTTGTCGATTATTTTAGCATTAGCAATTGTAACAGCTAATGCAATATTTGTCTCTTCACGTTTTTGCAATAAGTAGAGGTATAACGCTTCTTTGATCTGTTGTTGTCGTTGAATTGTTCTATATTCTCTTTCATATTTTGGAACTGTACCTATTTTTGCATTGATTTCATCTTCTTTTTTTGCAATTTCTTTGGCTTTAATTTGTAAAGTACTTAATAAATTTATTAGGCTTTCTGTTAAAGAAGCTCTTATACTTTTAAGTTGATTGTCTAAGCTTTCAACAATTGGATTTTTCTCACTTGAATTTTTAATGATTCGATTACGCTCCAAAGCTAATTTGTTATATTCATTTATTTGCAAACTTACAGACTCCTCAGTCAATCCTAAATTAGCAGGAATTAAGTCACTTGGTTTATCATGTTTTTTAATATATTCATTTATGAATTCAGCAATCCTTACTTGAGTAGTTGTTTCCATTTGACTCATTTCACTTTCACTTCCAGTTTGAAGAAATAATTTAGCTTCTGATTCAACATCAGTTAATTTATTTTTGGTTTTGAATAATTCCGCCTCACTTTCAACCTCAGTCAATTCAGTTGTTATAAATTTTATCCTTTCAGTAATAAAATCTGCTGTATTTTTACTTACTTGATTTTTATCAGCAATAGCATCTAAATTATGTTGTTTAATCAAATTGTCCACTATAACAGCTGCTTTTTCTACAATAGGATCACGCAGACTAATTGTAATAGCATTTGAATTTTTATTTACTGGATTAATTTTTATAACTCCTAAATATTGATTTACAACTGCATCAATAGGTGAGATAACTACCCTGAAATCTTTGTTTAAATAATTCTCCTTCAAGTAGTTTGTTGAATTGAATACGACTTTCCCGATTTGTGTTAAAATAGTGTCACCAAAACTATAATTTCCAATTAATTTTTCTTCTTCATTTCTTAAAATAAATTTTTTGTTTGATTGTGGAACAATAATAAAGTTGTTTAAAGGAATTTCTTTAATCGAGTCATTTAAGATGTAACTAGCAGAAATAGGAGTATCAAAAAAACGTTCATGTTCAATTGGCCGTCCATAAGAAAAATAAGAAACATTTAGTTTCAGTTCATTTACAACACGTGTCATAAGTGACCTTGATTTTAATATTTCAATCTCATTATCTATATTTTTATTATTCTTTAAAATACCTAAGTCCTCAAAAGTTGATAATTCATCAGGAATTGAACCACCTCTTCTATCATCTTTAATTAAAATTGTTGCACTAACCTCATACAAAGGTGTTAAGTATCGTAAATAAATAAAACCAAAAATAAGACATGTTAGTACACTTATTAAAAACCATTTCCAATGAAACAAATATTTAACCAATAGATCTTTTAAACTATTTTCTTTTGTTTCCTCAACTGAATAATTATATTGTTCTAATTCCATTTCAATTTAGCGCTTTATTAAGACAGCAATTGTTACAAAAATTGAAATCACTGAAATTATTAAACTAACATTAGCAGTAGTGACAACCGATGAGTTAATTTTAGCTCTATTTGGTTCAACATAAACTAAGTCATTTTGTTGTAAATAGTATACTGGAGAAGAAAATAAATTTTTAGAAGTTAGATCTACTCTAGTTTCTGTTTTTTTACCATCAACATCTCTTATTACTAAAACATTTTTACGGATTCCGGTTATTTGTAAATCTCCTGCAATACCTATTGCTTCCAATAAAGTTATTCTTTCATTTGGTATATTAAATGTACCAGGATTTTTAACTTCTCCAAGAACAGTAATTTTATAATTTAAAATTCGAATCAAAACAGTTGGGTGAATTAAGTAAGGTTTCAATTGATCTTTTATTAAATCAATAGCAGCAGTCCTATTTAAACCTGCCAACTTGATTTTACCTAAAACTGGAAAATCAATATCTCCATTAGAATCTATTAAATAACCTGGGGGGGTAGTTGTACCCTGAGAATAACCGCCGTTGTTTTGATTAATATTACTTACTGGCAAGTTAAATGGCTTCATTGTTTGTTCATCCATACCTATAACTGTTATTGAAAGTATATCATCAGTTTTTAGGGTTGGATTATAATTTTTGTTTGTATCTGTATTTCCAATACTACCCTGAAAATAAATCATATTCTTTTTGGAAGTACAAGAGATCAAAAAAGAAAGGAATATAATTATAGACAAAAAGTGTTTGTTAGGAAAATATGGCATATTTAATTTATAAGTGTCTTTATATTAATGGGATAAATGTAGTTATTTTAAGTGAAATGTAGAAATGTTTACTTGATTGAGATTTTGAGATTTTTGATTTATTTAAGATTTTGAAGAAAAAACAGCGAATTTTTAAACTAAGCGCTTCGTTTCCGTTTAAAAACTATATTAAAAATTGCATTTAAAAAATATTTGCAATCTGTAGTGTAAGGATTTTTCAATTTTTCAACAAGATATTCTCGTTCAGATTGAAGAACCGACTCCACATTGCTTTTGCGATCTAAAGCCACATAAGGTGGAATACAGCCTGGTTTAAATTTGACACGTAGCTCTTGAAGATCGTTAGGTATATCTTGAAAATAACGTTCTGAAATTGGTCTCACTCCAACTAATTTTAATTCACCTTTTAAAACGTTAATCAATTGGGGTAATTCATCGAGCCAATAACGGCGCAAAAACCTACCCCACGGAGTTAACCTGAAATCATCTTTTGGCTTTCCACTTTCCGAATAGCCATTTAAATTTAAAACATAATCTTGTAAATATTCAGCATAAGGATGCATAGTTCGAAATTTATAGACACCAATCATTTTACCATTTTTCCCCATTCTTTGCATCTTGAATAATGGGCCATAGCTAACATGCATATTAAATTCTGGTTCCATAGTTTTTTTAGTTATTACATATGTAATTCCATCTATTGATTGGCTGGCTTCAATTTTGAAGCCGCAACTAACTAATCGCCCCATTACTTCCGCTTTTGAAAGCAGGCGATTACGCCCCCTTGTAAGTAAAAAATATATTTTTTTGAAGCCCCACATTTTTGGAAATACACGTAAGAAAACAAATTCAACAGCGAACCAAAGATTTCTAACTACTGGAATATTTCCCAAACGATGACGTTCTTTTCGTGCCTTAATGGTTTCAAAACAAACAATAAATGTATTTCCATTTACAAGTTTGCTATTCACTTTTTCGAAAAATTTGTTGATATACCGTATGTTGTTAATCTTGCTTAAATTAATAATCGAATTGAATGAATTTCTATTATTAATTATATTGAATTCATTTGTTGTTGAAACAACAAGCGTTTCTGGTGATTCAACTTCCGTATGTTGATTTAAAAACTTAAATGCTTTTATTCCTGCCTTTTCAATTATTAACTGTTTCATAATTTATTATTGAAACTTGTTAAATCTGATTTTATATAAAAGTACTTTTTAATTTTATTCTTAATATTTTGAATTATTAACTCTTTTGTCCATAAATAATGATTGTCATTCCATCTTTGAGGATGAAAAGTAAACATAATCTGATCAGGTAATAATCCTTTACGACACGCTAAAATAATTTCGTCAGTAAAATGAAAAGAAATATTGAATCTAGAATTAACCTTGTCTCTTACACTTTCTTTACTCCCATCCCACTTGCGTCCTGTATCTGTTAAATAGAAAATTTTATCAAAATCAATATCAAAATAAGGCTCACCTATTATTCCAAAATCTTTATAATTATAATTCTTCCAAAGATCTTTCGAATCGAATTTACTAATCGGACTACCGTGCATGCAAATAGTTGAGACAGGTGCAAACTTGCGTAAAGCAATTAAGTTTTTTTCAAAATCTTTAATACCTTTTTTTGAATTGCCTTTACAGGTAGTTAAACACTCATAATGATAGCCAATTTCGTGACCGAGAGAAACAATTTCCTGAATTACTTTTTCATTCCAACTTTGAGGTACTGCCCTGAAATAAAATACACCTTTAATGTTTTTAGAAGCTTGAATTTTAGCAAATGTTAAAGAATTGTATGGTAATATATCAACATCATGTCTTAAAATAATGCTTTTATTTTTCGGAGCAATTAGAAATTCAGTAAACGTTTGAAAATTATATCCTTGCTCAATTAAAGCATTTAATAATTCGATATATTTTTTTATCGTAAAATCCATTATTTAAAATTAAAATCGTAGTTTGGATTTTCATGAATTATCTTAACACTGTTCGGATAGTTTTCAATGAACCAAACTAAGAATGAACTTACATCTATGTTGTTATTTAGCATTTTTTTTTGTGCGAGTTTTGCTTTATTTTTCAAGTCAGTGTCTTCTAAAAGCTCACTTACTTTGGCAATTGCATCATTTCCATTTTTAAAATGATAAACTAAACCATATTTTTCTTGCTCACTAATGGTGCCAGCTTCCATTGAATTTATATATATAGCTGGCGTACCTAGTACGGCAGATTCAGAAGCCATTGTAGCACCCTCGCTTATAAATAGTTTTGCGTATGCCATCAAATGATGGATTTTTGAAGGATGAAGTTTTAATGAAAATTTTTTTAATTCTAAAGGTAATTCCTTTTCTGATGAAATAAATATTTTTCCTTTTGACTTTAAAAAATCAATGAGCTTGATCTTTTCTTGCAGTGAAAAACCATTTTCTCCAATATCATGACTTGCATTCCACGAAACGAATCGAATTAAAAAGAATGGTGTATTTACCTTTATATTTAATTCATGTAAAATATCTTTATTTGGAATAAAGTTATTTGGATGTAAATAAGCTAATTCATGATAGCCATGGTATCTTATCTGTTTTGATCCATAGTTTTTGTGAAAGGCTTTGCTGGTTAATACATGTTTGGTAAAGGGTAAATAAAGTTTAACTTGTTCATTATTTCCAGTATCTTCAAGTGCAATATGTGTTCTTCTCAACAAAGCCGCTGCGTGGGCTGCGTAAGGTGAACCATGACTCAGAAAAATATCTGGTTTAAATACAAGTCCTTTGATTGTTATTAATAAATCAAATTTAAACAAGCCAAAAATTTTCCCAAAAATGGACGTATATTTTTTACCAAATGAATAAAAACCAAACTTATAAGTTTTTAAGAGTTCTATTTCGAATTCTTTTTCACGACAAGTAAATAAAATGGAATGCCCTTTTTCTATCATTTTATTTGCGAAGGGTCTAAATAAATGGACATGTGCTGGATGACCTATATCAATTAAAACTTTCAAATACCTATAAGTTTTTTAAATTTTAAACCTATTTTCCCAATAGAAAACAATGGATTATTTAAGACTTTGATAAATCGACCATGTTCAACTAATTCGCCACCAAATTCAGCTTTATAATTCCTTACTCCATATTCTTCTCCTAATTTACCTGCACCCATTAAATCTAACGTTTGTAACTTTTTATCTATTCCAAAATCAATAGCAGCTAAAATAGAAAGATGGGTAGGAAATATTTTTTTATGATAGTTTCTAACACCACAATAATACAGTGTATAAATTGAGCTTCCATTTAAATAATAGCAAAAAGATCCACCTATTATTTTGCTATTATGAAGGACTATAAAAACTTTGCCAATTGATGATTCAAAAAGACTAATAAAATAATTAAGAGGAGGGAGGGGAAGCTTAACGCGTGTTTTGTATAAATTCGAAAGGATTGAATACAATTCAATAACTTCTTCTTGAGAAACGGCAATTCGATATATAGTTTCAAGTTTTTGCGAAAGTTTGATCTCCCTCTTTCTATTATATTTCATTTCTGATAAAATATCATTCATTGTTTTACCAGTCAATTGAATTTTGTAATTCAAATACGGTACATACTTCCAACCATTGGTTTCAAAATTTAATTGATATTCTTTGTAATCATTAAAATTTCTAGTTTCCAGATAAATGACTTTTTTTTTCAATGCCTTATAAATACTTTTTAATAATATATTTAACGCATCATTTCGATTATTTTCAATTAGAGGGCCTCCGTATATTATGGCTCTTTTTGAGAAATAGCTTTTTATGCCTTTTTCCCTTTGTAAAGTTACAACGCACAAACTAATTAATTTCGCATTTTCTTTTATTGCAAAAACTTCTGCGGAATAGTTCACGAGTGAATTATAGAGAGAATAAAATTCTGGAGTTTGGAAAGGAGAATTAAATTTATTATTTAAGACAAAACTATTCCAATCGGTAAGATTAATTTGTTTATTTAGGAGAAGCTCCATTCTCTGAATTTAACAGGAAGTTTTTAAGTCAATAAATTCTCTGAACCAAAGTTCTAAATTAATCCATTTCCAAATTTCTTTAGAAATATCAATTTCCTTCAATAAGTGTTTGTGATATAATTTTTTTGCTTTATCTGGATTGATGATCTTTCTACTTTTAAAGGAATTGGAATTGAGTAATTCTAAAATGAAATCTTTGAAAAGAGCATTTCTAAACCACTCTGCTTCCGGTGTTTCAAATCCAATTTTATCTTGTCGCATTCTTATTTTTTCCGGTAAAACACCTTTCATTGCTTCTCTCAAAATAAACTTTGTAGTTCCATTTTTAATAATCATTTCTGGTTTAAGCGAAAGAGTTTTTTCAACTATACGGTAATCTAAAAATGGTACTCTTGCTTCAATGGAAAAATACATAGAGTTCCGGTCTTCCCATTTTAGAAGGTGTTCTAACTTATATTCAAAGTGATCTAATAATGCCTGATTTAATGAATTGGAATTATATATTGTTGCAGCGGTTCTTGAATTTGATTTATTTTTTTTATAAAAGGAATTATCTATGTATCCTTTTTCACTCACTCTTAGATTTGTTCGTAAGAATTTTGGCAGAAGAAAATAAATGAATGTTTTTAATCCATAATTTGATTTGTGTATTCTCTTGTAAGCGATTAGTTCTTTAGTAAGAGTTACCCATTTTAATTTTTTAAGTAAATGCTTAAAATATAACCCAAAAAAATAGTGATAGCCACCTAGTTGTTCATCAGCTCCCTGACCATCTAAAGTTACTGTTACGGTTTTTTTTGCTAGTTGCATTGTTTTAAATTGAGCATAGGGAGAGGTGCCAGGAATTGGCTCAGCATGCGCTTTAATAAAACAATTCATATCGGCAAATAATGTTTCAGCGGACGGTGTTATAAAATGCATGTTTTTTAATTTATTTGTATATAAATTAATAAATTCACTTTCATCACCAATATCTCCATTTTTATATACCGCTGAAAATGTATTAATATTAGTTTGATTAAAATTACCTAGAACTATTGACAATATTGAAGAAGAATCTAAGCCTCCGCTAAAACAGATACCGATTGGAACATCACTCCTTAAACGTAAACGGATAGAATCAATTAGTAAACTTTTATACTCTTCCTTATTTTGAAAAGGTTTTTTTAAATTTGATTTTAAATTGTACCATTCATTTATTTTAGTACTGCTGTTTTTAATTGTAATTGAATGTCCGTGTTTTAACTTAAAAATATTTTCAAAAAAAGTGGAAGTATCTTGATCTGTTCTATTAAAAGCTAAGTAGTCAAAAATGGCATTGTTGTTTGCTTTTGGTTTTTGATTTAATGTAGTTAATAGAGTGGGAATTTCAGAAGCAAATATGAATCTATCTTCAGTTAAATGATAATAGAAGGGTTTAATTCCAAACCGATCTCTAGTGGCAAATAATTCTTTTTCTTGTTTATCATAGATTGCGAAAGCCCACATACCATTTAATCTATGCAAACAATCTTTTCCCCAATTAATATATGCTTGCAATAATACTTCTGTATCTGTTTGAGTAGTAAACTTTACTCCTAGAGAGATTAATTCTTTTTTTAGTTCTTTATAATTAAATATTTCCCCATTAAAAATGACAGTATATCTATTGTCAGGTGAATGCATGGGTTGATGTCCCAATTTAGTAAGATCGATGATACTTAATCTGACGAAACCAAGACCGTAATTCTCATCAATAAATATGCCTTGGTCATCGGGACCACGATGTTTCATTGTTGCCAACATAGAATTTAGTTCTTCCTCATCTACAAGTTGGTTGTTAAAATTTATTATGCCTGAAATTCCACACATTATTTTATGTGTTTTTTGTATAAGGAAATAATTTCATTAGCAATAGTTTCGCTTTTTAAATGATTTATATGATTTCTACCTTCTGTTGGTTTGTTGAACTCAATTGCTTGACTTAATTTTGTGCTAAAATCTAAAATATTAAAATCAGCTAAATAGCATCCTTTTACGCCATGAATTAATGTTTTTACATCACCTATGTTTGTTGAAACTATTGATTTATTACAAGCCATAGCTTCTTTGATTACATTTGGTGAACCTTCATGAAAAGATGATAAAACAATAACATCTGCCGCATTATATAAGTATGGCATTAAAGAATTGTCTACATTATTAAGAGATTGCAAACAAATATCCTTTCGGTTGAGTTCGGCGAAAGCTAATTCAGTTAATTTATAGTTTTTTTCTTTTCTTTTTGGATCTGCAGCAAAAAGGATATGTTTTTTTGTTTTATCCCAATTTAATTTATCAAGAGCAATTTCTTTATTAATTGGTTTAAATTGCTCGAAATTAACCCCATTTGGAATTACATGTATTGTATTAATTGACAACATTTTTTTCATCTCATCGGATTTAACAATTGTTTCTTTCCAAATTTTTTTGATAAAGAAAATTGTTATTTGCCTAAAAAAAGAGCTTTCAATAATATCGCTTCCCATTAATGAAACTACTAGTGGCTTAGCCCCTGCAAAAGTTGCTACAAAACCACAAAACGAATAATGTGCATGAACTATATCATATTGGTATCGCTTTAGATGCTTTCTCAATCTAATAATATTGTATAAATATCCAAAAACACCTTTTTTATTAATTGTGAAGTAACTTATTTCGCAATTAATTTTTTTCAAAGACTCACCTTGATTATATATTATTGGAGAGATTCCAAGTCTGTTATTTCCACTGCTTATAAAAAGTATTTTCATAAGCATTTGTTTAACATCATCATTGTCCAAATGAAATTTCCATTGTCTTTTTCTCCAGTCTTGTTTTTAAAAACAATTTCTTCTAGAATTTTTTTATCTAAAATTCGTGTTAAAGAACCTAAATTATTATTTACATAACCATCGAAGGAGTTATCCTTAAACCATTCCCTCAAAGGTATTCCAAAACCTTTCTTTGGGGCTTTTAAAACAGAATTGGGTAGTTTTTTTCCTATTGTATTCCTGAGAATACTCTTACGCTGCCACCCTTCCATTTTAATGTTTTTATCAACTTTAAACATAAATTCAATTAAACGATAATCTAAAAATGGAACCCTTGCCTCTAAATTATAAGCCATGCTCATTCGATCAACTTTAACAAGATAATCGTTTGGTAAATTATGACTAAAGTGTAGAAACATTAATTTGTAGAAATCATCTTTTAGTTTTGAAGAATTCATTAAGTCCGCTAAATACTCTTCAATATTTATTTTTGATTTAATATCTTTTGTTAGCTCTTTAATTAATGAGAGACTTGTAAATGGCATTTTTGCTGCCATTCTTTCATTAAAAGGTAATTCAGAAGATTTTATTACTTCTGATATTTTGTTTAATTTATAACGGATATTGCCAGTAAAAAAACTAGAAATATAATCATTTGTAAATGGAACAAAGGTTTTAAGTGATTTTGGAAATTGATTAATAATATTAGAGAGTTTAATTCCTTGATATGAAGTATATCCTGAAAGAATTTCGTCACCACCATCTCCAGTGAGAACCATTTTAACTTTCTGAGATGCAAATTTTGAAACATATCCGGTCGGAATTGCGGAGGAATCGCCGAAAGGTTCGTCATAATGAAAAGATGTAAAATTTATTAGGGAATCAAAATTTTCTTGTTGAACCGCTCCCAAAAAATGATCAGTTTTAAATTTAGTCGCAACGTCGTTAGCTAATTTACTTTCATCAAAAGCTTTATCTTCAAATCCGATTGTAAATGTTTTAATTGGATAATTAGAAAATTGTGACATAGATGCAACAATTGATCCTGAGTCTAACCCACCGCTTAGAAATGCTCCAAAAGAAACATCACTTTTCATTCTTAATTTAACGGAGTCATTAAATAGAAATTCAAAAGTATCATATATTTCTTTTTTGTTTTTGAGCATATTATTTTCATCAATTTCCGGAAAATCCCAATATTTTTTTTCTGTTAATTTTCCATCTTTAATAATTAAATAATTTCCTGGCATGAGCTTGTATATTCCTTTGAAAAATGTGTTAGGTGCCGGAATATTAGTTAGTGTTAGATATAATTCAATTAACTCTATCCTTAGTCTTTTTTCAATACCGAATTCAAATAAAGATTTTATTTCAGATCCAAAAACAAAACTCTCATTCCAATTGGAAAAGAAAAGTGGTTTTTCGCCGATCCTATCTCTAGATAGAAATAGTTGTTCCAAGTTGGAATCCCAAAGAGCAAATGCCCACATTCCATTGAATTTATTTTGACATTGTATCCCCCATTCTTCATAACTTTTGATGATGACTTCGGTGTCTGAATTTGTTTTGAATTTATGACCGAGTCCTTTCAATTCTGCTTTTAAATCGAGAAAGTTGTATATTTCACCATTAAAAGTGATAATTTTTTTTCCATCATCGCTGAGCATTGGTTGATCTCCTGTAGCCAAGTCAAGAATGCTCAACCGCCTATGTCCTAATGCAAGATTTTTATTTATGTAAAAACCTTCTCCATCAGGGCCTCTATGAACAATTATATCAGTCATTTTTTTCAAAAGACTTTTATTTGCGGCTCTTTCTTTATTAAAGTGAATATAACCAGCTATTCCACACATTAATTCATAAGGTATTAAAAAATAATTTTAACTCCGAAGTAAGTATATCAGAATTGAAATTATTTAATGCGACAACTTTTCCATTGGTTCCAATTTCTTTTGATTTTGAAGGGTTATCTATTATATAATTTATTCCGTTAACTAAATCATTTATTGATTCCGGTTTTACAATAATTGCATTTTTCTTATCAATAAGAAATTTTGAAATATCACTAATGTTAGTTGCGATAACTGGTTTACCAGTTGCTAACATTTCCCCAAGTTTGAATGGAAACCCTGCGTTAGCATAATTAGAATTAATTCTAGTCATGCATAAAATATCACATGAGCCCATTTTTTTATAAAAAGTAATGTCATCAATATAACCTAGATAATTTATTTTGTGATTGAAAGGGGAATGTTTTATATACTCAATAATGGATGACATTCCTGCTTTTGGAGGTTTACCTGTTAAAATAAGTTCAACGTTTTCATGCTTTTTAGCAACTTCTTCGAATGCTTTTAATAAATAAATAATACCATCTTTTTCTCCGAATGAACCACCATAAAACATTTTGATTATTGGTTCTTTAATGTTTTCATTTGATTCGTTATCAGCGAAATTAGAAACATTAATAG
>JABDBZ010000023.1 GCA_013288385.1 Bacteroidota bacterium | reverse complement strand
ACGAATTAACATTGGCAGGAAAAAGTATTCCAAAATATAATGCGGTAGAATTGAAAGCGGATATGGAAGTACTTTTACAAGCGGGTGATTTAGAAACAAGTATATTGCTTTTACAAGGGAAACCGATTGGAGAAACTGTTATACAATATGGTCCTTTTGTAATGAACACCAAAGAAGAAATTAATCAGGCGTTTGAAGATTATCATAAAACGCAATTTGGCGGTTGGCCTTGGCCCAAATTTGACATGGTACATAATCGTGATAAAAGTAGATTTGCGAAACACGCTGATGGAAAAGAAGAAATTAAAACGAGCTAGGTTTATGAAGTCATTTAAAATAATTTGTTTGCTGATTTTTGTTTGTTATTCGTTTGGCTATTCTCAACAAGCAAATCCGAAGAAACTAATTGGCAACTGGAACTGGATTCAATCTTCCGGTGGGTTTGCCGGACAGATTATTAACCCAAAGACTACAGGTTATGATATTCAAATTGAATTCACCAAGAATGGTTTGTATAAAGAAGGGAAGGATAAAAAAATAGACCATCAATATAAATACAGTATCAAATTGGGAAAAACAATTTACTCGCAAGAGCCAACTGATATTATTAAATATATTTCTCCTTCAGATTCTAAAGAGGAAATTATATCTGATTCGTTTGAATTTAAAGGAAAAGACACTTTAATTCTTAAAAATGAATGTAGAGATTGTTTTATCAAAATGTATGTGCGTAGAAAATAAATTTCAATGATGTTTAAAATAGAAACTGAACGTCTTGTTTTGAGAGAGTTAGTTTTAACTGACGCCCACTTTATTTTACAGTTATTTAATACCAAAGGATGGCTCGAGTTTATTGGAGATAGAGGGGTGAATGCGGATGAAGATGCTAAAAAATATTTGGAAGACAAATTAATACCAAGTTATAAAAAAAATGGTTTCGGATTTTACTTGGCTCAATTAAAAGATACTGGAATTCCGATCGGGATTTGTGGACTTGTAAAGCGGGAGGGATTGGAACATACCGATCTTGGTTTTGCTTTTATGCCTCAATTTAATCAAATGGGTTATGCTTATGAATCATCGGTAGCTTGTTTAGATTTTGCTAAAAACAAATTGAGTTTAAAAAAATTACTAGCTATTACACTTCCAGCCAATTCATCTTGTATCAAATTATTGAAAAAATTAAATTTTAAATTTGATAAGATAATTCAAATGAAAGATGATCCCGATGAATTAATGCTTTTCGAAATTACAATTTAGATTACTTTTCATTCCATCTAAAAGTCTTTTGTTCCAAGCCCATCATGTCAATAATCCTATCTGTAACTGTTGCAGCCAATTCTTCAATTGTTTTTGGTTTTGAATAATAGGAGGGAGAGGCGGGTAAAATAATTCCACCGGCCTCGGTGATGGTTTTCATATTGTTGATATGAATTAAACTTAATGGTGTATCACGCGTTACTAAAATTAATTTTCTTCTCTCTTTTAAAATAACATCTGCGGCTCTTGAAATTAAATCGTTACTAATGCCTGAGGCGATGCGTGCCATTGTTCCCATACTGCATGGACAAACTACCATGATATTAAATTTTGCAGATCCTGAAGCAAATGGTGCCATGAAATCATTTTTAGAGTATACTTTAAACGAATAGTTTTTAAAATCTTCATTATCTAATTCTAATTTCCACACTTCTTTGGCATTATCGCTAAATACAAGTGCAATTTCTAAGTATTGCCCTTTTAATTGGCTTAATTTATCGAGTAATAATTTGCTATATATGCTGCCACTAGCACCCGTAACAGCAATTACAATTTTATGGGTTGATTGATTCATTTTTCTTTCTCGGATCTATTTGATAAGTAATATACGCACTTAAAATAATATTATATAAGCCTTTATTAAAAAAACGGGCAACGGTGCTGGGATAATATATCCCACTTGTTGAGAATCCATTACCATAACCACGAACAGGAATAAAAGAATTAGTTGAACGAACTTCTACCAATAAATTTTTTTTGAGTTTTCTGCCAAGTCCGAAATTTGCGGCGAACTCAAATTTATTAAATGGATAAACGCCATTCCAGTTGCCTCTTTCAGTGTCTTCCTGATAATTTATGAGATACGCTATTGATGGCCCTATGGTTATAAAATAAGTTTCATTTGCTTTATAGTTTAATAATAAAGGTAATTCGATGTAATTTAAGTTTACCCTATAAAAAGTATAATCTCCTTTTGTTGGATTTTGATTTTTACGTGCCCCTTTTTGTGTAAACACCATTCCAAAATCGAAAGAAGTTTTTTGATTGATACGTGTATTTAGTAATATGCCACCATTAAAGCCAAATTTATGAAAGCCGTGCGCATTATCACCATGCATCTGACAAACGTTAATACCTACAACCGGTTTAATAGTAAAAATAGAAATGTTATTTTGTGCTCTTGAAAAAGATAAACCAAAAACTAAAAAAAAACTTAGCTTTCTTAAACTGAATTTATATTTAGTGTGTAGAAGTAACATTGTTCTATAAAAGTAATCGCAAATGTTGGTTTGTTTAGTTATTTTTAAATAAAACTAAAATTTGTAACCGAAGCCAAGAGCAAACGTGGATAAAACCTGTAATCTTGGACCATTAATATCATGAGGATTATCATATTTTCCATCTTTATTCCAATCCCTTTTAATAATAATGTCATCGTCGTATACCATTTGACAAATAATACTAGCAGTAAATAGTTTGTGAATCTTAATAGTAATAAGATTATTAAATACCACATCAATATTTTGTGGATTATGCAAGTAATCTGAGAAAAGATCTAAGTAAGAATCAATGCTGATTTTTTTATTGATTTCTTTTTTGAATTTTAAAACTAACCTCCCACCAAATTCATACCGCGATTTTTTACCGTGTTTAATTATATTACCTGCTGTATCGGTAACTGCTTTTTGTACACCGTATGCACCTTGATCGGCTAGGTATTGACGGTTTACATATGTCATTTTACCGGCCAAAGGAGCTACAAATATTGATAAACCTTTTACAGGTTTGTATTCCAACCCAAACGCTAATTGTGTATAACCGGGAGATAAAAAATCTGAAGTTGCTCTACCGCTTATTGAATCACCATTATAATTATATCCTGGAGCAAATTGAGTACGAAAATCGGCTTGTGTTGTGTAATAAAAGTTTTTTGCAAATGCGTCAATATCTAATTTTGAGATTGCAAACAATTGATCAAGATTTTTTTTAAAGAGTTTATCATCTCCCGGTTTAATAACCCCATATTGAGCATCTAATTTATTTAACCAAATTATTTTGCCTTTTTTGTAAACAGCTTCACCAGAAAAAATGTTATTTATGGCAACGTTATTTTGACCGCCACCCTGCCAATTACTTAGAGCAGTTTGGCTAGCATTGACACCAAAAAAACCCGAAACCTTCCATGAAGTATCTTTGACTACTACATTCACAGAATCCCCATTTTGAGAAAAAGTGGTTAAAGAAATCAACAGTAATAATTGAATAAAAATGTTTTTCATAATTCTAATATTAATTTAGCAAAATTAAGGTTTAATACTGATAGAGTATATTTAATAGTCTAAATAATGGATTAAAAAAATCCTGCATCGACATTAATAATAGCTAAAAAGCTAGAAAAAATTATACCAAACAAAAAAGCAAACAACGAAGCTGCGTAAGGGATTGTAATGCAAATCCTTTTTGCTGTGTCTTCGCAAAAAGATTGAAATGCAAAGCCCGGCCCCGCCCAAAAAAATAATCAGAAAGAAAATATTAATTGCGGGGTTACGCCCAAAACAAAAAAATAGTAATATTCAATAAGATAATACTAATATGTTTTAACTACATTATAAAGCGTATCTCTTTCTACTGGTGTTTTACCAACGGCTTTGATAAGATCTACTAATTGTTGTGTAGATAATTTTGGAGTTTGTTCTTCCGACCCTGCCATGCTATATATTTTAGTGGTATCATCAATAGTTCCATCCAAATCATCAGCACCAAAATTAAGTGCCAGTTGTGCAGTGCTTCTCCCAATCATGGCCCAATACGCTTTTATATGCGCAAAATTATCTAAATATATTCTGCTAATCGCATAATTTCTTAAATCCTCGATCACACTTACCTCGGGCACGTGCGACATATGATTTTCTTTATTTCTGAATTTAAGTGGAATAAAAGCATTGAAGCCATTTGTTCTATCTTGCAGTTCACGCAGACGATTCATATGATCTATCCGATGTTCAAATGTTTCTATGTGTCCGTATAACATAGTTGCATTTGAAAAACTTCCCATTTTGTGCCATGTTTCATGAAGCTCAAGCCATTCTTCGGAGCTGCATTTTCCTCCTGCAATTTCATCGCGAATTGTTTTATCAAAAATCTCCGCACCACCTCCGGGTAAACTATCCAAACCAGCTTCTTTCATTATTTTAAGCCCTTCTGCATAACTTAACTTCGCTTTCTTAAAAATATAATGGAACTCAACAGGAGTCAAGGCTTTAATATGTAATTGTGGTCGATGTTGTTTTATTTTTTTAAAAAGCTCAGTATAAAAATTGAGATCTTGCTTTGGAACTACGCCTCCTGTAATATGAACTTCAGTTACAGCTTGACCGTCGTATTTTTTAATGATGTCGAGAATTTGGTCAACCGTTAATTCCCATCCCTGTTCGCGATGTTTTATCAAACGTGAATATGAACAAAAGGAACATGTGTAAACACATACATTAGTTGGCTCAACGTGAAAATTATGATTGAAATAAACAAGATCTTTATTTTTTTGTTCCCGTACATAATTGGCTAGAGTACCCACAAAACCAAGAGACCCATCTTTGTACAGAGTCACACCATCTTCAAAACTAATCCTTTCATTTGATAATACTTTCTCTGCAATTTTTTTTAATTGAGGAGAAATATTGGAGTCTAAAATCAGTTCTAATTTTTTATCGTCAACTTGTAAGGCCATGTTTTATGAGTAATCTTTATTGGAGATTCAAAACTACGTAAAATAAAAAAGGCTGCCAATATAATTTGACAGCCTTTTTAAAAATTAAACTAAAATTATTTTTTTGGAGCCTCAGCTGGTTTAGTTGCAGCTGTAGCCTCGCCGCCTTTTTTGCAGCAAGCTTTTTTATCACCAGCGCAAGCTTTTGCACCGTCTTTTTTGCAGCACTCTTTTTTAGCAGCTGTTTTTTTGTCTTTATCGTCTCCTTTAGTAATTGCAGATGCAGTTCCAGCTAATAAGCCAGTAAATGCTAACATTAATAATGCTTTTTTCATGGTTGTTTAAATTAGTTTGATAATAAAGTTAAGTATTAATTTGATGTTTAATTGTTAAAATTCTGAAATAATTAAAGACTCACACCCCCAAAGCAAACCAGAAAAGCGAAAACAATTCCTGGAAGGAAAAAAAGGAAGGTTAATATTAAATCAATCCAAAAATTAGTGCTTAGTTTATTATCAAAAAGGAATACTGCTAAAGGTGGAATAAAAATACATAATATTATGAGTAATATCTTATTAACGTCACTGCCTGAACCGCTAGTATTCTTAGTTTCTTTTTTAGTAACATCAATTGATTTAATAACTTTTGTTTCTAAAACTGGTTTAGCATCTGTAGAAGCAATTTCATTCGGCTTTGCAGTAATTTTACGATTGTTTTTTTCTGTTGAAGTGAAGGACTTTGTTAAAACGGGTTCAGTAATTGAGTTCTCTGTTTTTAACACTTCATTTTTTGGAACAAGTACAATTTCTTGTTGAATATTTTCGGTGTGACTTACCTTGATAGTTTTGTTAATTGAAGTAACATTTGTTTTTGAATCATTCCCACTGCTTCTGCTCACATAAAAGCCTTTGTTGTATTTACGTTTGGCAATTGTGTATTTTCCATTACAAGAACTAAAAATAATTCCTGTCGCAGCTAAAAATAATATAAGTTTTTTCATAATTAAGTTTTTCTTAAAAATAAAGGTTCTTAATTTAATTCTGAAGCTTCAAATGAAGAAATTATCCACAAACAATGATAAGCTAATATAAATTAGCTGTTATGGGAAAGTGATCGGTAAAAGTTTCTTCGGCTTTTTGAAACTTAGAGCAATGAAATTGCTTGTCGAACAAAATATAATCTATTCTAAATTGAGGCCATTCACCTGCATAAGTTCTACCAAAACCATTACCTTTTGCTACAAAAGCATCCGTTAGCTTTTTACATAACTCATTATATGCATAAGATCCCGGTGTATCGTTGAAATCGCCGCACAATATAATTTTATATTTACAGGTGCTCATGTGCAATTTTATTGCCTCAACTTGCTTGGCCCGCTTTACAAATGCTCTTTTTAAGCGTCTTAAAATGTTTTTACTTTTTTCAATGTCCTCATCCGAATCATTTCCTTGTTTAAGGTCGTTTAAAAATTGATTGTCTTTTTTGCTGAAACTAATCGACTGTAAATGCAAATTATATACCCGTACAGTATCTTTATATATTAGAAGGTCTGTATAAATGCATAAATTATTATTTTTAGTATTAAATATAATTTTTCCTTTATTTACGATCGGAAATCTACTGAATGTAGCAATTCCCCAATGATCGAATTCACGAAGCGTGGTTGTGTATTCGGTATGATAATTACTTAGGTTTAATAATTTTGTAAGCGAATCAATATTATTAAAATCACCTTTTTCTTCGGATGTATAAAATTCCTGAAAACACATGATGTCGGATCCCATTTCTGCAAGATTTCCAAAAATTTTATCTCTTGTTTCGTGATTATGATGCCAATTGTATAAATCAAACAACATACTATTGTACGACGTTATTTTAAAACTCTTTGCATTTTTTTCTTCTTTTCCTAAGTTAATTTGAAAATATTTAAATGAGGTTGGAAGTGCTACAACTAAAGCTACTGTAGAAAATAAAAAAATTCGTCTGAATTGAACGACCCAAAAAATGAGAAAAAATAAATTAGCAATAAAAATAAATGGAAAAGCTAATCCAAAAAACGCGATGATCCATACAAATTCCGGAGATACATACTTTGCGAGTGAAGCTATGATGAGCGATACAATTACAAAATAGTTTAACCAAAGAAATAATTTATTGATCTTCGAGAGCTTTCGTTCGTTTTTTACCTGAATGGTTTTGCGAAGTTCAGCAATAGATATTTTTTTGAAAGCGCTAATTTTAGTGTTTATATTTTAGAATAACAAACAGCATAAATAATACCGGAATAGAAGAAAGCAACATGCCTAAATAACCTTTTGGCCATTTAACTTCATCAAATTCGTATTTATTGTTTAGAAAAATATTTATACCTGATAACAAAAAACCAATTATTGCTAACATGATTCCGTAAAACACAAATCGTAATTGGTAAATGCTTAGTGTACACAATATCCCAACAAGAATAGAAAGGTAGCCCGAAAACTTATATATCAATTTGGTGTACATTTTTTATTCTACGAAAAAGTTGCTCAATTTTCTTTTTAATTTGCTTGTATAATTTTGATATTGCCAATCATTATAATTGTTAGTAGCATTAATGCATCTGCCAAATTGTTTGATGCGATATTTCATTTCTTCGAGCAATAAATTATAAAGTTCCAAAGCTTCTGCATATTCTGAGCCATTATCTTTTATACGATTGAAATGATCTTCTAAACTATCTTCCAAAACCGTTTGCGGTTTAATTCCTTTTCGCAATGCCAATAAATATCTATCTCTCACAATAAACGCTTCAGCACTTGAATTTAAGAATCGTTCTTTAATTTCTGCAGGTAAATCATAATCGTTCTCCAATTCATAATCCCACTCGTCTTTATACCTGTGTTCTAAATATAAATGTGGCGCTACAAAAACATGTTTCCAATCAATAGGATATTGCCATAAATTAAAACGGCGGGAATTATTGCCGAGATCAATAATTTTAAATTGTTTTTTATTTGGTAATACGCGACTACCTCTTCCAATCATTTGGTGATAAAGTGTAAGAGATTTCGTTGCTCTATTCAACATAATGGTTTCAACTTCGGGTTCATCAAAACCGGTAGTTAAAATACTTACCGAAGTTAAAATTCCATCTTTTGTATTTCTAAACCATTCTAATGTTTCAGCACGTTCTTTGTCGCTAAAGGTGCTGTCTAAATGTCTAACCGGATAACCTTTTTTCTTAAAAGTTTCATAAATGGCTCTACTCGTTAAAATACCCGCATTAAATATTAATGTTTTTGTTCCTTTACCAACTTCTTCATAAGCCTCTACCAGCTTACTTTGCATGAGGGCTTGTGTATAAAGTAACTCATGAGATCCTACTGTAAACTCACCATTATTACCCACACGAAGCGTACTTAAATTTACATCGTATGAAAAAGTTACGCCTTCGCATAAATATCCTTTTTCAATAAGTACTGGAATACTTTCTCCAATAATTAAATCATTATATGTTTGATAAAGTGGTAGTTTTTTGTTGCTGCTTAATGGAGTAGCCGTTACTCCCAAAATATTGACATCACTGAAATAATGGAAAATTTTGCGGAAAGAATTGTTGTGAGCTTCATCCACAATAACCAATCCAATATCCTCTAAAAATTGATCATTTTCTTGTAAACGATTATTTAATGTTTCTACCAAAGCAGTAAAACTTTGATATTCGCTTTGTTGCGGTAATGCCTTTACTTCGCTATTAATTACTTTGTTCGAAATTCCCATTTCAGTTAACACATCATTTGTTTGTCTACTCAACTCAATACGATGTGTGAGAATCAAAATCTTTTTATTAAATTGTTTAATATAACGTTTCGCAATTTCACTAAAAATCATTGTTTTTCCGCCACCTGTTGGGAGTTGAAAAAGCAGATTACCGTTGGCCGGCATTTTAAGAAGTGTATTGAAAATATTATTAACAGCGTCTTCCTGAAATGGATAAAGTTTACGTTGTTCAGTTATTATTTTTGGTGATTGATCCATAGAAAAATGTAACCTTCAAATATAAGGCATTTTTGATGTATCTGATCTGTTAAATAGTTTAAAATAAGGAATAAAATATCCGTATATTTACTGTTTTTTTAGAGCTTGTTTAAATTTGTATTTTAAGATTGTTTATAGCTTCTTTTTGAGCGAAATGAGACAAATTTTGCAGGCATAATTGAACATTTATGGCGAAAAATTTAACGATATTGTAGCCAAAAAGAAGCATTAACAAATTATTAGATAAATTTTAAACACGCTCTTAACCCCTATAAAATGCCAAAAATTTCTAACAAGGCCAATTTAATGCCTTCTTCCCCAATTCGTAAATTGGTACCATTTGCAGATGCCGCTAAGAAGAAAGGAACAAAAATCTACCATTTAAATATTGGTCAACCTGATATTGAAACGCCTCCTTCCTTTTTAAATGCTGTTAAAAACTCTAACATTAAAGTCTTAGAATATTCGCATAGTGCGGGCAATGAAAGTTACCGGAAAAAATTATGTGGTTATTATAAATCATACGATATTTTAATTGATACTTCTGAAATTATTATCACTTGTGGCGGCAGTGAAGCAATTCAAATTGCCATGAATACTTGTTTTAATTCAGGTGATGAAGTTATTATTCCAGAGCCATTTTATGCAAACTACAATGGCTTTTCGATGACGGCAGATGTAATTATAAAACCTATTCGAAGTTATATAGATACCGGATTTGCTTTACCTCCAATTAGTGAATTTGAAAAATTGATCACTCCAAAAACAAAAGGGATCATGATTTGTAATCCCGGAAACCCAACGGGTTATTTATACAGTAAAGATGAATTAAACGCTTTACGGGAATTGGTTTTAAAATACGATCTGTTTTTACTAAGTGATGAAGTATATCGTGAGTTTTGTTACGATGGGAAAGAATATGTTAGTGTAATGCATTTAAAGGGAATTGAAAGCAATGTTATTTTATTAGATTCTGTTAGTAAACGCTACAGTGCTTGTGGAGCCCGCATTGGTGCAATGATTAGCAAAAACAAAGAGGTAATGACAGCCGCTCTTAAATTTGCACAAGCGAGATTGAGTCCGCCGAGTTACGGACAAATTGGAGCAGAGGCAGCTATTGATACTCCAAAGACTTATTTTGAAGAGGTAAAAAAAGAATATATTTCACGAAGAGATTTTGTAATTGAAACCATTAATAAAATCCCAGGTGTATTTTGCCCGAAACCAAGTGGTGCTTTTTATTGTATTGCTCAATTGCCAATTGATAATGCAGATAAATTTTGTCAGTGGTTATTAGAAGAGTTTAATTTTAATAACGAAACTGTAATGCTTGCACCTGCAACGGGTTTTTATTCAACGCCAGGTGCAGGAATAAATGAAGTGCGAATTGCTTATGTTTTAAATAAAACGGATTTAAAAAACGCGATGCTTTGTTTAGAAGAAGCATTGAAAAAATATCCGGGTAAAACAAATTAAATGAAAATAAAAAAACACGTTGTAGTTTGTTTTGCTTTATTGGTTGGACTTGTAGCTTGTTCGCCGGAAGACAATTTAAAAACTGAAAATAAAAAGGAAGGAAAGAAAGATTCTTCTTATTCTATTGAACCAAATCATTTAGCAGTTAAAACTCTAAAACAATTAACTGATGCAAAAGGTGTTATTGGTATTTTTGATGTCCCTGAAATGTTAACACTTAATAAAATTGACTCTACTAAAATGGCAACAGTGGCGGCAGTCATGGCCAAAAATTTTGGTATTTTACAAAAGGATTTTGATTATTTAAAAGCGGAAATAGATGGCTCGGCTGGTACAATTTATTATAACAACGATACAAATAATTTTATTTTCGAATGTGTAATTCCAATAAAAGCAATGCCCAAATTGAAACCAAAGAAAAGTCGGGTTGTAGTTTTAGAGGCAACCAGAATGCTTATTTATAATTATTATGGCCCTTATCAAAATCTTTTCAAGGCTTATTCAGAAATAAAAGATTACTGTAATAAGAATAAAATAGAACAAACCGGACCACTTCGTGAATTTTATATTACCGATCCAACTATTGTTAAAGACTCTATGCAATGGTTAACACGAATTATGTTGCCTGTTAAGTAAACGAGACAATGATTTTGCTTTCAAAATCATAATGCCCGTAGGGTGCCGAAGGCATCGAATTTATCCCGACCATTGCGTCGGGATTATTATTTCGGGTATATTTATTTCAAGTCTTCTTAATTTTATTCTCTAATTTTGAGTATAAATTACACCATTGAAAAATTACCTTTTCCGTAAATTAATTAGTATCTCTTTTTATCCACTTTGCTTTATTGCGGTAATATGGTTGGTGTTTGCATATGGTTATTTTAATAACGTCAATTTTACTTCATACGGTGTTTTGCCAAGGCAGATTTCAGGATTAAAAGGAGTTATATTTTCAATTTTTATTCATGGAGATCTGGAGCATATTGCATCAAACAGTTTGCCAGTTTTAGTTTTGGGAATGCTACTTTTTTTCTTTTATAAGCCAATTGCGAAATCAGTTTTTATTTGGATCTGGTTAGTGAGTGGTTTATGGCTTTGGATCGGTGGCAGAAACTCTGATAGTTATCCAACTTATCATATTGGCGCTAGTACATTAATTTATGGTTTAGCCACATTTTTATTTTTCAGTGGTGTATTCAGAAAGCATTTGAGATTAATGGTTGTATCAGCGCTTGTATTATTTTTGTATGGAAGTATAATGTGGGGAATATTTCCATTTAAATCAGAAATAAGTTGGGAGGGACATTTATTTGGTTCCATTGCAGGATTACTGGTTGCATTTAATTATCGAAAGGAAGGACCACAACCACGTAAATTTGATTGGGAAGATGAAGAAGAGGACGATGAAAATGGTGGGACTGAAAACACGAATGAAGGCATAGTGATTAATTATTTTTACAAGAAAAAAGAGTAGGAGCGAATTGGTAATTCTACTTGTGTTCAGCAATAAAGAGCTTAAGATATTTTATGGAAACGGCAAGATTATTCCGTTCCCAATCCTCTTTGCTTATTTTAGCTCTTTCAGATTTGAATTGTTCCAGTAATTTCGGCCTTGATTTTAAAAATTCATTTAGCTGTACCATATAGAGTTTATTAATTCTATCAACAAAATAAATATGGTAGGTGTTTGTTGATGCAGTGATCCCTTGTAAATAACCTTTTCTATCATAATTACCTAAAGTGCCATATACAACACAATAGTAATCTTTAGTGCCACCTCCAAATGAATAATAGGTGGAATTCCATCGGTTTTTATCTGGCCTTATTTGAATTTCACCACCTACTTCATAGCCAAAATAATAGGAGCAGGAATCTTCAAGTTTCAATTCCTTTTTTTTACCATTAGCTGTTTTGTATTTGATCACCTTTAAATTTTCCGACTCTATATATTGCCCTCTATAAATTTTGTTTTCATTAAAAAAATCATCTTCAGTTTTATATAAGTAAAGACAATGGTCTTTATAATCGGAAGAGTCAATTTGACCAATTGAAAGTTTAGTAAGTAACAAAAGGAAGAGCAAAACTATATTTCTTTTCATAACAAAATTTAAGACGAAGCTTTGATTTATAAAAATAGGAAATTTAAGTGAATGGTGTAAGCTCTCTTTGGAATAGTAATTTGTCAGTTCGTTTTATTTTTTGTCCGCCTCTTACAAAAATAGTATTGAGAAGGATATGAGAATTATATCTAAGTCACTTCTCGATACAAAAAAATGAAAAGAGATGTATTTTTTCACTGTGCCACTGCTAAAGCGACACGCGGTCGAAATTTATAAATATTAAACAATTTAAAAACTGTAACCAAGACTTACACCAATCCAGAAAAAACCAGAAAGCTGTGACCCAAAATTAGGAGTGAATGCCGCTCGGAAGAAAAGGCCACCATTTGGCTTTTGATATCTGTATCCAAGTCTGAACGTTTCATAAGGAAATAAAGTTGTTACTCTTTTAGGTGAAGTACTATGAAATCCATAATAATTGTCGTCAGTTGATGATGAAAAATTTACACCAAATCCTGTTTCAAAATAATGTTTCTCTTTTCCGAAAAGCAAATTCAGCTCAACCAATGGTGCAATTGGTAATGTAGGAGAATATGAAAATGGCACTATATTTTGTCCAATTCCAATTCGAAAACTAATTTTAAGCTTCTCAAAAATTGGCCCGGTGATCCTATCATAATTGACAGATCCCAAAAAACCATTTCCGCCACCTTCGATAAAAACTGAATTTTTTTTCGAGTTTTGTGTTACTGCTTTGTCATTATTCTGTCCAGAGATTATGACTGCTTTTGAAATAAAAAACAATAATATTAAAAGTTTTGTTTTCATTTCTAATCTGAATTTTATTTAAACGGTTTTGAATAGCTAACTTTTATTTCTTCATCCATGAACACACAGAAAACCAATCTGCACAATTTTTATTTTCTAGTTTAGTAAATTTTTCTTTATCTGTATTTAAGTGTTCTGTAATAAATACCATATGGAACATTTCAGAATAACCATTATGAGCCGGTTCGGAATAGTATATGATTTTTGTTGTTTTATCAACTATATATGAATTGAATGAACAGGTTAATTTTTTTGGCATTGATACTATCCAATGGCCAAAACAACTGGCTTCACAGTTTAGCATGATTTCTTTAAAAAGAGATTTAAAACTATCTTTTTGACTTTCTGAAAATTTAATATCTACAAAATTGTAACTTTTAATAGTAATTAATGCTATGTTGCTATCGCTTTTTAATGCATAGTATTCATATGTTCCATTTTCTGTAGAATCTTTTTTAAGAAAGAAATAATTCTTGGCTAAGATTTTTGTTACAAATTCTTTTTTGTTTTTCCTTTGTGCACAGCCTCGAGTCTCGATAAAAGTAAGAGTTTGCGCTTTTAAAAAAAAGGAAATAAATGTTAGTATTAAGATGAATTGAAATTTCATTTATAGTTGTTTACCTAATCAATGAAACCCTTCCAGATCGATTTACTTTTTTCTCGTTACCTTTTTCGGTACTTTCTATTTTGTAAACGTAAATATCTTCATCGCATAAGTTGCCTTTAAAGCGCCCATCCCACTTGCCATTGGTGTTATTGGTGGTATAAATTTGATTTCCCCATTTATCATAAATGGTAAATGAATAATAACTGTAGTCGCATTGTAAAACCGGGAAAAAATAATCGTTTCTATTGTCTTCATTCGGAGTAAATGAATTTGGGATGAGCATTTCGCAATCACAAGCCTTTAATTTTACGAAAACACTATCATAACGAATCCCACAAATTTTATTTTCTGTTTTTAATGAATACCAACCATCTTTTGTTGCATTAATTGAGTTGGCGGTAGAGCCTGTGCTCCATAAAAATTTTGTACCTGCCGGCGCTTTTACTGACAGTGGTTTTTGTTCATCACTCAAACAAAAGGTTATTTCGCTTTGAAAAGATGTCTGTATTCCGGGTGCAACAATTACTTTAAATGTATCAGTATAGTTACATCCTTTATTATTCGCGGTTACCCAATATCTGCCCGAATTATCAATTCTAATTCTTTGAGTTGTTTCAGAAGTGCTCCACGAATATTTATAAGATGGATTTTTAGCGTCAGCAACCAATGTTAAGCCTTTGCAAATAGTTGTGTCTCTGATATTAATTATGGGTCGGTTTACATAAACAACAATCGTACTGTCTTTTATCGTTTTTGTTCCGTCATTTATTTGCACAATATATTTACCTGCTGCTTTACTTGCGCTTATTCGTTTAATATTATACTCAATATTTTTTGGTGTGATCCAGGTTATTTTCGATTTTTTTAAATCAACTGAAGCCGGTAAAGTTAAAAAAGCACTGTCAGAAATACAGATCCCGGTTGTATCAGGTAACAAATTTTTTTGAGCAAAGGAAACTGTCCAGAAAAATATAAATAGATATGTAAGTGTTTTTGTAATAGTGTTAAATTTATGAAATTCAAAATTATTCCGTACGCAAATATCGTCAAATTATAAGAGTCTTGCTCTTTATAACTCTAACTCAATTGTAATGATAGTACCGGTTTTGTCGGCACTAATGGTTGATTTATCTACCATTGTCACCAATTGGGTTTTTCCTGTTAGTTTGGAGTTTAATTCTAAAATGTTTTGAATTGTGGAAGTACCAAGACTTTTATGTCCTGTTTTTGAATGTTCTTTCGCCTTTATTAATCCTATACCGTCATCTTCAATGGTAATTAATAATTTTCCGTTTACTGTTTTTTTGAATGTAATATCTAAGCGACCGTGTTCCATTTTTGGTAAAATACCATGGATAATGCAATTTTCGGCGTGCGGTTGAATAATCATATTTGGAATACTCACACTATTTACGTCCAATGCCTCATCAACAGTTATTGTATAATCAAATTTGCTTTTAAATCTTTCTTTTTCAAGTTCCAGATAATAAGTTAGTCTGGTAACTTCATCTTTCAATAAAATTTCGCCTTGCGATGCTTTTTCAATGATCATGCGAATCAAGCGCGAAAACTTGGCGAGGTACTCACTTGCTTTTAAACTATTATTCGAGTTAATATAATTTTGAATAGAAGTTAAAGAGTTAAAAATGAAATGCGGACTCAACAAAGAATTCATGGCTTGATGTTTCAATAAATTTACTTGTTGCTCATCCTGAATACGTTTTAATGCTCTTGTTTTGATACGTTTTATAATGAGATAACTAATAAATGAGATAATAATAATGGAAGAAATAATAATAATTAAGTAAGAGAAATTTGTTTCGGAGAATTTCCTTTCTTTAATAAACTCAATTTTGGTAGGTTCACTCCAATTGATATTATCAGCCGAGGCTTCAATTAAAACTGTATGTGGTCCCCAACCAATTGTTGGCAAATTAAATGATGTATTTTCTAATGTAACCCAACTAGAATTATTGAGTTTATATCTGAAAAAATGCGTGTTTGGTTTTGTGTAATACGGACTATTAAAGAAAACACTCACATCATTATCATTTGCCGATAAAGAAATGGTTTGATTGTTGAAGAAAATATTTCTCTCATTAATCTTAATGTTGTCAATACTTACTGCATCAATTGTTGTATTGTAATTAATTAATTCGTTGATTTCGGCAACGGAAATTCCTTTGGAAGTTGAGATACAAGCGTAAATATTGTTAAATGAAATATCATTAATGAAATCAGAAAGTAATCCATTTGATTTATTATAAACCTTTAAAGGAGTTAAAGTCGAATCGCAAATAAATAAATCGCTTTTCGTTACAATCCAAATGTGATTGTTTCGTTGTTTGATTTTTTTAACGTCGCTTAAGACTTTAGTACCAATCATCTTGATTTCTCTATCGGAATTTAAAAAATAAATCCCTTCTTCATATGCAATAACTATTTCTCCATTAATAGTTGAAATATCGTTGATTTTATTATTCGCTTTTTTTGGTAAGAGAATATATCCCTTTGTTTTAAAGTTTTTATAATACAGACCTTTATTAGTAGCAACCAACAAAGTATCACTCCGTGAAAATATTGAGTTGATATTAATTCTATAATCCGGAAAAGATATAAGTGTATCAAGTGTTTTGGAAGCATCTTCATTTGTGAGTAAAACATTTGCTAGCCAATCGCAAAGTATAATTTTATTATTTGCAAGTGGTTGTATAATTTTACCACCTAGAGGTTTAAATAAATATTTTGTATTTCCTGCGATAAAAAGCTTTGACGACAAATCGAATTGCCTTCTTTTGGTATAATAAATGGTGTTCTTAGATTCTTTGATATCGTATACAGGTTCTGTTAAAACTTTATCTGGTGCTGAAATAGTTTTCAGTTGGTTTTGTTTCACATCATAAGCATAGAATCCATTGCTTGTCGCCGTAAAAATGAAGTTGTCTTTAAAAAATATCTTGTTTACACCTAAAATTTTATCATCAGTATTAATTGTCACATTATTAAAAAAAGTATTTTGCATAATATAGATTCCATCGTCATAAGTACCTATCCAAATATTTTCGTTTTTATCTTTGTAAATACAACTAATCAATAAAGGTGTAATGTTCAATTCTGCAAAAACATCATGTGTAATTCCTTTATCATAAACATAAATGTTTTCGTTAGGATCTGTTGTAAACCATATGCGGTTGTATTTGTCACATACAATTTTTGAAATATGTTTTTCGCCAGTTGGTGAAAAAGTTGTTGCTTTGGTTTTGTATATCGGCACAATTTCTTTTTCTAAAATATTATTTTTTGCGAAACATATTTTAGAGGAAGACCCTATAACTAATGACCCATCCATGTTTTCAGTTAAACAATAAACGGGTTGGTTTTTAAAGAAAGCTAATTTAATTTGTTTATTATTCTGGACCTCATACAAACCATCACTTCTACCCACTAAGATTTTTCCGTCTTTTGTTTTATATAAACAATAAGCCTGGTTATTATCATTGTGTGTTTTTATATCATCCTCAATTAGTTTATTCGATTTAAGATCGATGATCTCAAAACTAATGGTGGACATGAGCGAATAAATATAATCATTGGTAACAATGATCTGATCAGGGTTGTGCTTTAAATTAAAAGGGACTAATTGTTTATATTTCCTTAATTTAATATCTATTTCTGTAATGCCTTTTTCAATTGTTGAAAGATAAATAGAGTATTTGTTTTTAATGAATGAATTAATGATCGTAGGATTTATTAAACTATCTGTTTTGATCAACGAAAACTTATAGCTGTTATAAACATACACGCCATTATCAGTGGTAACGTGCATAAGACCATTTTCGTTTTGTTGAATGTTGAATACATTCAAACTGTTCATACCTTCTTCGGTACCTATTTTATGAAAATTGAGTCCAAGATTTTGCGAAAAAAATGAATGAGCAATAAAAGCAAATACGGATAGCCAAATTACTTTTTTTGTTGGCATATTAGTGCGGCTTAATTATTTTGGAGAAACCGATTTTGATTTAATAAAGTCGGCAAATTCATGAATTCGTGCTTTACTCACGGTTACATGAGTACCATCGCTTAATATTACACCACCTTCATTATGACTATATTCTTTTACAAAAGATACATTTATTAATGCTGAACGGTGAATGCGGAAGAAGATAGTAACCGGTAAAATCATTTCAAATTCTTTTAATGTTTTACTTGCTACAATTTTCTTACCTCCAACCAAAAATAAGTTTGTATAATTGTCACTCGCTTCCAACCAAATAATATCTTTATAATCTACTAAAGTAAAACCCTTGCTGTGATTGATGAGAACAAGGTTTTTATCTTGTTCTGCTTTATCTGTATTACCTTTATTTGCAGTTTCAAAATGAACAATAACTTTTCTGATTGCTCCTTGGAGTTCGCTTAACATCAAAGGTTTTAATAAATAATCTGTTGCACCGGCTTTAACCGCAGTAATACCATGTTCGCTATAAGCGGTTAAAAAAATTACACAAAAATCACGTTCGTAAATACCTTCCAGCATTTGAAAACCATTCATACCAGGCATATTTATATCTAAAAAAACTACATGAGGTTTTAATTCCTGTATTTTTACTTTGCCTTCCATGCCATTCCCAGCTTCACCAATAACTTCTATTTCCGGACAATAGTTTTCAAGCATACTTCTAGTGTTGCTTCTACTGTCCTCTTCATCATCTATAATTAAAGCGCGATATTTTTGCATGGTATTATTTTTCTACTAATCTAACAATTTTATTTTCTAAAATAAATGATTTCAGCAATTTTATCCTAAATATTGAGTAAAACTATCGTTTTTACGAGTAAATGATTATATTCACAGGATAAAATTCAAGGGTCTGATTCATTATTTTAGATCTTGAAATAAATAGATTTAACATATAATTATAACGAAATCGTATGAAGAAGTTATTGGTGGGTTTAGTTGTTGTGGTTAGTATTTACGCAAAAGCACAACAACGTATTACATTAGAAGATATTTGGGTTAAGTATGCCTTTGCTAATAAAAGTGCTCAGGGCTTTAACACTATGAAAGATGGCGTAAATTATACTGAGATTGGCGAATCAGATGGTTATAATGTTATCTCTAAATATCAGATAAAAAGCAGCAATAAAGTGTCAGAATTAGTGAACGCTAAAGATGTGAAATTTAATGCGAAGTCTATTGAGATTAATAATTATGTGTTTAGCCCAACTGAAGACAAAATTCTGTTAACAGAGAATGTAGAACCTATTTACCGTCATTCTTCTAAAGCTGATTATTATGTATTTGATATTAAAGATAAAACCACTATTCCTGTTTGTGAAAAAGGCAAAATAATGTTCCCAACATTTTCGCCCGACGGAAGAAAAATTTTATTTGTTCGCGAAAATAATATTTACATAAAAGACTTGCTTTCGAATAAAGAAATTGCAGTAACGACAGATGGGGAGATTAATAAAATAAAAAATGGTTGGGGAGATTGGGTTTACGAAGAAGAATTTAGTAAAGCTGATTATTTTACATGGAGCGCAAATTCGCAATATATAGCTTACATTAAATTTGATGAATCAAAAGTTAGAGATTATTCAATGGATATGTACAAAGGAGAATTGTATCCGGAGAAATACACTTTTAAATACCCAAAATGTGGTGAAGATAATTCAATTGTAACCTGCCACATTTATGATGTCAATTCTTTCGCTGCCAATAAAACTGTTAATGTAGATATTGGTATGGAGACAGATATTTATTTGCCGAGAATTCAATTTACAAATGATAATAATGTATTAGCAGTTCAGCGTTTAAATCGTTTACAAAATAAGTTAGAGCTTCTTTTTGTAAATGCTAAAAATGGCGAATCAAAAGTTGTATATACTGATGAGGCTAAGACCTACGTTGATATTACAGATGATCTTACATTTATTGGAAACAAAGGATTTGTTATTTCCAGTGAAAGAGATGAGTTTAATCATTTATATTATTATGATCTTACCGGTAAATTGATCACTCAAATTACAAGTGGTTCTTGGGATGTAATTTCTTTTAAGGGATATGACGAAAAAAATAATACACTATATTATATTTCAGCCGAAAATGGTGCCATTAATAGAGATTTATATAGCGTAAAATTAGACGGCAAACTTAAAAAACGCATGTCGCCCAATGATGGATTTAACGATGCAGATTTTACAACCGGATTTAAATATTATATAGCATCATATAGCAATGCCAATACACCTCCTGTTTATGAATTACGCGATGCAAATGGTAATTTAATAAAAGTGTTGGAGAGTAATATTGCTTTAAAAGATAAATTAAAATCATACGAGTTATCGAAGAAAGAGTTTTTCAAAATGAAAAATACTGACGGAACCGAATTGAACGGTTTTATGATGAAACCGGCCAATTTTGTTGAAGGGAGAAAATATCCTGTTTACATGTATGCATATAATGGTCCCGGTGCCAATGAGTGTAATAATAATTGGGAAGGTTTTGAATATATGTGGCATCAATTATTATGTCAGGAAGGATACATTGTTGTTTGTGTGGACGGTAGAGGAACATTGGCAAGAGGTCGCCAATTTAAACACTGTACTTATTTGCAATTAGGGAAATTTGAAACGGAAGATCAAATTGATGTGGCAAAATATTTAGGTACTTTACCTTTTGTAGATAAATCACGGATTGGTTTTCAAGGATGGAGTTATGGTGGCTATATGGCTTGTTTAATGATTAGTAAAGGTGCCGATTATATTAAATCAGCCATTGCAGTTGCTCCTGTTACAAATTGGAAATATTATGACAATATTTATACCGAACGCTTTATGCGCAAACCAAAAGACAATAAAAAAGGATATGAAGATAATTCACCGGTTAATCATGTAAAGAAAATTAAAGGAAATTTTTTGTTAGTGCATGGTAGCGCTGATGATAATGTGCATTTACAAAACAGTATGGAGATGGCAAAAGCGATGGTGAATGCTAATATTCCGTTTGATTTTATGATTTATCCAAATAAAAATCACGGTATTGCGGGTGGATTTACACGTTATCATTTGTTCAGTAAAATGTTGAAATTTGTAAAAGAGAATTTCTAAAGATTAAAATAAGTAATGTCTAAAAAGCATCTTGTCATATTTAGTGGAGCAGGCATGAGTGCCGAAAGCGGAATAAAAACATTTCGTGATAGTGGTGGCTTATGGGAAGAATTTAGAGTTGAAGATGTAGCCACACTGGAAGCCTGGGAAAAAAATCCGACTTTGGTTACAGAGTTTTATAACCAACGCCGCAAGCAGGTGATGGAGGCCAAGCCAAATGAAGCTCACTTAATTATTGCAGAACTTCAAAAACATTTTGATGTAACTATTATCACACAAAACGTTGATGATTTACATGAACGTGCTGGAAGTAAAAAAGTAGTTCATCTTCATGGTGAAATAATGAAGTCACAAAGTTCAGTTGATCCATCTTTGATTTATGATCTAAAAAAATGGGAAATAAAAATGGGTGATACCTGTGAGTTGGGTTCTCAAATTAGGCCATACATTGTTTGGTTTGGTGAATTGGTGCCTATGATGGAACCTGCAATTGAACTCGTGGGTAAAGCTGATTTATTAACTGTTATTGGTACTTCTTTAAATGTATATCCTGCTGCGGGTTTAGTAAACTATACACCAGGCAATATTTCAAAATGGTTGGTTGATCCGGGAGATTTTAATTTAGAACATATTTCTAATATTGAACATATCAAAGAAACTGCAGTCAGTGGTATGAAGAAATTAAGAGAAAGATTATTGAAGTTGAAGTAGAATTTTTCTTTGTCGATTCTGTCAGTTCGAGTGGGAGTCGAGAACCATCAAAATAAAATAATTTATTCCTTTTGCGGCTTATAATATTTCTTTGCCTTCGGCATAAATGCTTTCAAATCTTTGATGCGCTTTTCATCACTTGGATGAGTGCTTAGTAATGTTGATTGTTGTTGTGCGTTTGCCGAACTACTTGCTTCCATACGTTGCCAAAAAGGAATAGATACTTCAGGATCATAACCTGCCATCGCCGCAAATATCAATCCCATTTTGTCTGCTTCAGTTTCATCTTTTCTACTATATTTTAAAATACCTAATTCGGAAACAGCGCCAAATGATTGTAAAAAAAACTGTTGCGTTACTTGCGGTCTTTGTGAAAGCGCAACGGATAATACGCTCGCGCCAAATTGTGCAACCATGCCATCACTCATTCGTTGGTTGCCATGTCGCGCTACAGCATGCGAAATTTCGTGTCCCATTACAATTGCTAAACTTTGTTCATCTAATGTTACCGGTAATAAACCAGAGTAAACAACAACCTTGCCACCTGGCATGCACCAGGCATTTACAGTTTCTTCATCTACAACATTAAACGTCCAGTCGTATCCGGCCAATTGATTACTTAAACCTTTGCTTGCATAATAATTTTCTACAGCTTTTTGTATTCTTGTTCCACAATTTCTTACAAGTGTTACTCTATCATCCTGATCGGGTAGTGGTGGATGTTGCGAAAGGAAAGTAGAGTATTCAGAAGAACTCATGCTCATCATTTGGGTTTCTGATTCCAAATTGAGTTCAATGCGACCTGTGATAGGATTTCTATAACATGAAAATAAAATAAAACATAAGGTAATAAATAGAAGAATTCTCTTCATTGTATTATTTGCTTTCAATTTTAGCAGTTAAACCACTTTCTAATAAAGCTTCGCAAATTGGTTTTAAATTTTTATAAGAACCATTTTTCACAGCACATTGTCCTTTGTAATGAATGAGATATGTGCATTGCATGGCTTGCTCAGAGGTATGTCCACAATATTTTATCAACGACTCAATTACAAAATCAAACGTATTAAAATCGTCGTTATAAACTACAATTGATTTTTCTTTTTGTTCTACAACAAGCGTATCGTGTTGTTCAAGAACTTCTACATCTGTTTGAAACGAAAATTTCATATTACAAATTTAAATTAAATTATTTTATACTAATTGTTATTATAAAATTGTCAAATGACATTTTGTAATTTACAATTGTTAATGCCGATGCGAATTTTTTTTGATCCATTTTTTAAACTATTAAATATTCGTCGTCGATATTATTTTGCTGGTAATAAAGTTGCAGTACAGTTTCCAAAACCAACTCGCACATTATCTTTCTTACAATAGCCTCTGATGGTAACTGTATCGTTATCATTTACAAATTTACGTTCGCTGCCATCTTTTAATGTTATTGGTTTAGTTCCTCTCCAGGTTAACTCCATCATACTTCCATATTCACTTGGCTGAGGTCCACTAATAGTGCCACTCGCCATCACATCACCTACATTTATATTGCAGCCATTTACAGTGTGATGTGCCAATTGTTGTTCCATGGTATAATACATGTATTTGTAATTGCTACTGCAAATTAAATTTTCCTCACCATTTTGAGGTTTTAAATAAACATCTAATTTGATATCTAAATTTCTGTCTCCTTTATATTGAAGATAAGGTAATAATGGTGGATTCTGCACATAACCTTTTACTCTGAAAGGTTCGAGTGCTTCTAAAGTCACAATCCAAGGTGAAACAGTTGAAGCAAAGTTTTTTGCTAAAAACGGACCAAGTGGAACGTATTCCCATGTTTGAATATCGCGTGCACTCCAATCATTAAATAATACCATTCCAAAAATATAATCACCGGCATTGGCAGTTGAAACGCTATCTCCCATGTGTGTTGCTTTACCAATAATAAAAGCAGTTTCTAATTCAATGTCTAATAATTTTGTTGGACCAAATACCGGTTGATCTGAATCGGCTGGTTTTTGCTGACCTTTTGGTCTGTAAAAACTATGACCACTTACGCAAATACTGCTGGATCTACCATGATAGCCAACTGGTAAGTGTTTCCAATTTGGCATCAATGCATTTTTTGGATCACGAATCATGGTTCCAATATTTGTTGCATGATCAATACTACTGTAAAAATCTGTGTAATCTCCAATCTTTACTGGTAAAAGCATTTTTACATCGCTTTGTTTTTTAAATACTTTATTAAAAAAAGCAGTATCAGTTTTCAGAAATGAATTTTCGTCACATAACAATTCAATAATTTTATTTCTGATTTTATTCGTAGTTGGTTTTCCTAACTCAATAAAAGAATTTAAATATTGATTATCAAAAACAGAACGATCCATATCAAATACATCTCTGCTTTCGAGTTCAAATAAATCGATAATATAATCTCCAATAGCACTGCAAACATGATGTTTCACATCTTTGTCACTGTAAATTCCGAAAGGAATATTATATATGGAGAAGTCGCAATTTTCGTTTACACTTACCCAGGTTTTTAAAGTTTGCATATTAAATTTTCTTAGAAAGAATAGTTGTTTTAAGATCTTCAAGTATTTGCTTGTTACCTGTTTTGCATTCTTCAATTAAAAGAATCGCTTTCGTTAAAACTTTTTCGTCAGTTACATCTTCAATATTATCAGCTACTGTAAAGGCTTCCAAAGCAACTAAATAATTGGTACTTAAAGCTTGTTCAACAAAAAACAAAAAATCATTTTTAAAATCTAATCCACTTTCCCAACAAATGCATAAAAGTTTGGCTCTGTCTTCGTCGTTCTCTGCTTCCTGAACTGCTTTAATTAAAAGGGTATTGAGTTTATGATTTTTAATAAATAAAAGTTTTTCTTCTTTGTCTTCCCAATCGAGATTTGGATCCAAAAGAGCAATTAAAATATCAACATCTTTTTCTTTGAACTTTGGTTCTGCATTTAACGCAAGCGTTAAAGTGCTGTAATTTTCTTTATCAAAAAGCTTCTCCGGTTTAAAAGCTTCTTCATCTAATAATTCTTCAATAACCATGATTATAATAATTGTGTTATAATATCTTCTATACGAATACCTTCTGCTTCTGCCTTGTAATTTTTAATAATGCGATGGCGAAGAATAGGAGTGGCAATTGCTTTTACATCTTCAATATCCGGACTAAATTTCCCATGAATAGCAGCATGGCATTTTGCACCAATGATAAGATATTGAGAAGCACGTGGACCTGCACCCCAGGACAAATATTTTTTTGTAACATCGGCACTGAACTCGCTATTCAAACGGGTTTTGTTAACCAATTTTACTGCATATTCAATAACATTATCCGCAACAGGAATTTTTCGAATCAAATTTTGATAGAAAAGAATTTCGTTCGCTGTAAGAATGTGATTAAGCTTTGTGTTTTGTGTTGTAGTTGTTTGTTTTACAACCTGCATCTCTTCTTTAAAAGATGGATAATCCAACCATACGTTAAACATAAAACGATCTAATTGAGCTTCAGGTAGTGGATAAGTACCTTCTTGTTCAATAGGGTTTTGAGTTGCTAATACAAAGAAAGGCTGTTCCAGGGAATATCTTTTTCCTGCAGTAGTAATTTGTCGTTCCTGCATAGCTTCTAAAAGAGCTGCCTGAGTTTTAGGTGGAGTACGATTAATCTCATCGGCCAAAATAATATTAGCGAATAGAGGCCCTTTAATAAACTTAAAATTGCGACTCTCATCTAATATTTCACTCCCAATAATATCGCTGGGCATTAAATCTGGTGTAAATTGTATGCGATTAAAGCTTAATCCCAACGCATTCGAAATAGTACTTACCAATAAGGTTTTAGCTAAACCAGGAACTCCAACCAATAAACAATGCCCGTTGCTAAAAATAGAGATCAAAACATTTTTTATGGTTTCTTCTTGACCAACAATTACTTTGGCAATTTCTTTATTCAGTTCATTGTATTTAACAACTAGAGATTGAATTGCCTCTGTATCGCTTTTAAATTCCATAGATCATAATTTGGATTATAAATTTAAGAATAAAATGGGCAAATAATAAATAAAATAAGGCTAATAAATGTTATACCAATTGTATTTATAGCTTATTGCACTATAACCTTAACAGGATAATTAAGACCTTCTGATAAGATATTACAGAAATAAATTCCGGCTGTTAATTTTTCTTTAGGAATAATTTTAATTGAATTAGAACCAAAACCTGTTACAATGTTTGTTTGATAAATAATCTTTCCATTTATATCCATAAAATTAAGTTCAATTTCTTTATTGCTATCTACACCTGAAATATCAACTGTAAATTCACCTTTATTTGGATTTGGAAATACTGAGAAATTGATTGGTTTTACTTTATCAAATTTAATACTTATAACATTAAAATATTTGGAAGTTCCGTTTAAATCTGTTTGTTTAATGCGGTAGTAGCTTGTGCCAGAGTAGGGAGCAGGGTCAACAGAATTATAGTTTAAAATTGTATAACTGGTTCCATTTTTTGCTTTCGTATTTACTTTTTCAAATTCTGTAAAGTCAGTTCCGTTATAACTTTTTTCCAAAGAAAAATAATTGTTTATCGTTTCGGTGGAAGTTGTCCAATCAAGGGTCACAAAGTTATCTGTTTTTTTTAGCATTGAAATTGAGCAATTCTATAGGTAAATTTCCATTGATACTTGGTAAGATACCAGAATTGGGTGGACCACTTGCACTTCCTGCAAATGAATTACATGGTACTGAATTATTGCTGCACCCTGGATTACCATTAGACGTGGAAGCTGTTACGTTGGTTGTTGGTTGTGCGCCTGAAAAAACGATGATACCTTGGGCTCCGGCTCCGCCACCTGAATGAGTACCTGGATCACTGATGCTGCCTCCGTTGCCTCCGTTAGCTGTAATACTTAATCCACAAGCTGCAACAACACTATAACTATTCACTTGTAAAACAATTGATCCTGCGGCACCACCACCACCGGCCCCATCATTTCCAGCGGTTGCCGCACTTGCACCATTCGCACTAATAGTTATTGGTGTACCGCAAACACCACTTGTTGAAAGAGTTCCTGATTTGATAATAATAATACCGCCACCATTTCCTCCAGGTGTTGATACCGAATTATTTTGTTGACCGCCACCGCCACCGCCACCCATAAAAATTCGGTTGAAGGGAATTATTGCTGATAATGAAATTCCACCTTGCCCGCCAGGAGAAGTTGCCGTAGGGCAGCCTGCTGCAGTGCTGTTCCAACCAACACCACCATTTCCACCTGCACTCCAATTACCACCGCCACCACCTGCTCCATTAATATCCTGACCACCACCACCACCACCGTTTAATGCTTTTGCAATTCCATTAACGAAATTGGCATTTGTTATTTTGTAAATACCTTCTCCTTTGAATCCGCATTGAGTTGAACTCGTTGCGTAATCTATCAAAGTACAGGTAGTTCCTCCTCCATAATAATTTGCAGAAACTGCGCCGCCCCTATAACCTAAAGCATTGCCTGAAATATTATGATTCAAAGTAAAAATTGTACCTATCTCGATAGCAACTACACCACCTACATTTCCATTCCAGGCAAGACCCGTAATACTATTAGTAGAAGTAAAAGCTGCAGCACTTAGTTTATGGAAGGTAATAATTTGAAGAGACGCATTAGGTCCAGTTGTATAGGTATTTATAAGTGCACCGGTAAACGAAATATTTTGAAGTACACCCGCAACTCTTGTTTGTGATGATACTGTTTGAACTTCCCATAAACCAACACTTTTCATACTTCCAAGATTTCCAAAAGAACTTGCATTAGTAGTATTGGTTCCAATGACATCGTCTTGCATTTGCATAACAATAACTTTTTCCCCATTTACAAAAGTGTGATTAACTTCATTTACATTGTTAACCGTAAAAGTTGAGCCTGAAATATTTGTAACATTGGCATAGGCATTATAAATAGACTGTGAAGAAACAGTATCAAAACTGAGAAGAATAAAAAAGATAATTCTAAAACTTAGTTTCATCATTCTAAATAGCTTAAATTGATTTAGTTAAATATAGGATAAAAAATCTTATTTGAAAAATGAAAACTGATTTTTGTTTCGATTTATTTTATCTAAAAAAGAAGTCCGGTAATTTTACCGGACTTTCAATTTAATCTTTTAGCAATTCTCTGGCAATTACCATTTTTTGAATTTCGCTGGTTCCTTCACCAATTGTGCAGAGCTTGCTGTCTCTATAAAATTTTTCAACAGGAAAATCTTTTGTATAACCATATCCACCAAAAATCTGAACAGCCTCTGTACTTACTCGCACAGCAACTTCACTTGCAAAGTATTTCGCAAAAGCACTTTCTTTGGTCATTTTTTTATGTTTGTTTTTCAAGTCGGCTGCTTGAAAAGTCAATAATTCTGCTGCTTCAAATTCAGTTGCCATATCCGCTAATTTAAAGGCAATTGCTTGAAAGTTTGCTATTGGTTGTCCAAACTGTTCACGTTCTTTTGCGTACTTAATACTTGCATTTAAAGCTCCTTTAGCAATCCCTAAACTTAATGCTGCAATACTAATTCTTCCACCATCTAATACTTTCATTGCTTGTACAAATCCATCACCAACTTCACCCAAAACTTGTGATTTGTGTATTCTACAATTTTCAAAAATTAATTCGGCAGTTTCGCTTGCACGCATGCCTAATTTATTTTCTTTTTTACCACCTTTAAAACCAGGTGTTGTGCGTTCAACAATAAAAGCGGTAATACCGTGACTATCTAATAACTCACCTGTACGTGCTAAAACAACGGCAACATTTCCTGAGATTCCATGAGTGATCCAATTTTTTGTACCATTTAATATCCAATAATCGCCATCTTGTTTGGCAACACATTTCATGCGTAAGGCATCACTTCCTGTATTAGCTTCAGTTAATCCCCAAGCACCAATCCATTCAGCGGTAGCGAGTTTTGGTAAATATTTTTTCTTTTGTTCTTCGTTTCCAAATTGTAAAATATGTCCGGTACATAAACTATTATGTGCAGCCATAGATAGGGCAATAGAACCGCAAATGCTCCCAAGTTCAGTTATAGCAGTAACGTATTCGGTATAACTAAATCCTGAGCCTCCATATTCTGTTGGAACTAAAACGCCCATTAATCCTAAGTCGCCAAGTTTTTTAAATACTTCAACAGGAAATTCCTGACTCTCGTCCCATTCCATCATTTTAGGTAAGATATGATCTTTTCCAAATTTGCGGATCATATCA
>JABDBZ010000022.1 GCA_013288385.1 Bacteroidota bacterium | reverse complement strand
TTTAAGGTAAGTTACATTGTTGAGAATAGATTGTACTTGTTACAATTTGTTAACCGAGTTTTTGCCACGTTTAAGGGTAAAAATAAAAGCTGCGAGGCCATCTATTTCTAAAAAATTCACTAATTTAGCCATATTAGATATGAGTAACCTTCTTAGTTTTATAAAAACCAAACAGTTCTTTGTTCACTTGGGTTTGGCACTACTTTCTGTGTTCATAGTTATTTTCATTCTCATAAAATACCTTTCTTCTTATACTGAACATGGTGAGTTTATTGAAGTCCCTGATTTTTCCGAAAAACGAATAAGTGAACTAAAAGGTTTTATTGAAGATAAGGGCGTTAATTTTTTGATTATTGATAGTCTTTATGACCCTTCAAAAACTCCGGGTATTGTAATCAAGCAAGAGCCTAGTCCAAAAAGTAAAGTAAAACACAATAGAAACATCTATTTATACGTTACTAGCATGGTCCCACCTCAAATTATTATGCCGAAGTTGATGGATAGAAGTGAACGCCAGGCAAAATTATTGATTTTGAGTTATGGATTGAGGATTGGGAAGGTAACAACCAAGAATTCTGATTGTAACGGTTGTGTTTTAGAACAGTTGAATAAAGGACAAATAATAGAACCCGGACAAAATATTAAAAAAGGGAGTGTGATTGATTTAATTGTTGGAACGAAGGATAATTACTCTAATTCTGTTAATGATACATTAGTTCAGGATGTTGGAAAAGATACGTTTGATAATGACTAGCACTAACCAAACAAATATTAAGTTATTCCATATAATTTTTATTGTAACATTTTTGTTATTTCTTGCACCTTCTTTAAAATCACAGGAAGGTACTCGTCCAATGCATAGCAATATAAATTATGCGTATCCCGAATTAAATAATTTTGCGAAAAAACCACAAATACATGCGGCGGCAAGAACCCCAACCGCAAGTTTAAGCTTACCTTTTTTTGATGATTTTTATTATGCATCATATACGCAATATCCCAATCAACAACTTTGGTGTGATTCCATGTTGTATATTAATACAGGAATGCCTATTGCGCCAATGTCTATTGGTGTTGCAACATTTGATGGTTTAAACAAATGGGGTTTTCCTTACACTCCTGATTTTGTATTTCCTGCATCAGCAGCTAATCCGGCGGACACTTTAACTTCGCAATATATAAATCTGCAGACTATAAATTCATTAACCCTTCAACCTTCTGACAGTATTGCCCTTATTTTTTATTATCAATTAGGTGGTAATGGCGATTCACCTGAACCGCAGGATTCATTAATTGTTGATTTTTACTCTAAGGATAGTGGTTGGATCAATAAGGTATGGGCAAAACCGGGTGTTACAACATCAAATCCAAACGATACGTTGTTTAAGCGTGCATTTATTTGGATTGATTCTACGATTTTTTTGACCGACTCATTTAAATTTAGGTTTCGTAATAACGCAGCAACAAACGGAAATTTTGATAATTGGAATATAGATTATGTTTATTTAGATAGAAACAGAAGTATTTTGAAGGATACAGCTTGGAATGATTTAACGATAGGTTATGTACCTTCTTCTTTTTTAAAAAATTATAGTTCAATGCCATGGTATCAATATGCAGATCATGAAATGGCAAATAAATATTCTAATTTTATTAGATACAATGGTACAACAACTGTAAATACAACATATCAATATCAAATTTTTGATAATAATAATGTAATGGTTAATAACGCTTCTTATGGTGCTTCTAATTTAGCTCCTTTTAGAATAGGTGGTTGGCAACACAATCCTGTGCATTGTAATCCTACACTGAATTATACATTTGCACCAATGACCGATAGCACTGATTTTACTATTAAACATTTTATGTTGAATTTGGGTGGTGACATTAATATTGGGAATGATACGGCTATTGAAATGCAGCGTTTCAGAAATTATTATGCTTATGATGACGGTAGTTGCGAAACAGGTTATTATGTGCTTGGTCTTGGAACAAGAATGGCTTACCATTACTCATTAAACAATATAGATACTTTGAGGGCTTTAAGAATTTATTTTGATCCTGCTGGTGCCATAGGAACAACTGAGCAATATTCTTTTCGGATCAATGTATATCAGGATGGATCAAGTGGACCAGGACTAAAACTCTATACAGATTCTTTAATGCACCCGATATATTCTACAACTGGCATTAATGTATTTGCGGAATATCCATTAACAACACCATTAATTTTGGCGCAAGGCAATCATTATATCGGTATCCAACAAGCTGCCGGAGATGCAACTAATTTTACAATTGGTTTTGATAGAAATAGAGATTTCAGTTCTAATTTATATTATGATTCAGGTTTTGGGTGGACACAATCATCAACCAAAGGTTCGTTGATGATGCGTGCTGTATTTGGTCAAAAAATTGTTTCACCTGTTGGTATAAAAGAACAAACTATTTCTCAAAGTAGTGTTAAGGTTTTCCCAAACCCTGCATCTAATAGTATTTCAATTCAAAATTTTTCAGAAGAAACAAATATAAATTATTCAATTTATGCATTGGATGGAAGTATTGTTACAAAAGGATCTATGAAAGGGAGTCAGTTGACTGTTAGTACCGAAAATATCAGCAATGGTATTTATATACTTGTATTAAATTCTCAAAGTAAAAATAGTTATCGTCAAAAGTTGATCATCCAACACTAATTTATCATGACTGATTTTATTGAAGAATCTGAAGATGAATTTGAAGGCGAAGATATTCCCCAGTTATACGAACATCACAATATTAAGGTAGAAAAAGGCCAGGTTTCAATGCGCATTGATAAATTCATTGTGACTCGAATTGCTAACGCTACCAGAAACAAAGTTCAAAATAATTGCGATGCAGGTAATATTTTAGTAAATGGCAAATCGGTTAAATCGAGCTATAAAATAAAACCGCTTGATGAAATTTCTATTCAACTTAATGTTCCACCAAGAAGCATTGAAGTAATTCCAGAAAACATTCCAATTGATATTGTGTTTGAAGATGACTATTTAGCTATTATTAATAAAAAGCCGGGCATGGTTGTTCATCCGGGTTTTGGAAATTACTCAGGCACATTAGTAAATGCTTTGGCTTATCATTTTAAAAATTTGCCGAGCCGACCAAATAAAATTGGTGATGATATGGTTTTAGATAGAATTGGTCTGGTACATCGCATAGACAAAAATACAAGCGGAACTATTTTGATTGCAAAAACTGAAAGAGCTATGACCATTTTATCAAAATTATTTTTTGATAGAAATATAGATCGTAAATATGTGGCTATTGCTTGGGGAGACATGAAGGGAGATAATGGAACCATAATTGGCAATGTAGGTCGTGATTTAAAGAATAGAAAAGTAATGACAGTTTTTCCTGAAGGAAGTGAGCATGGAAAACACGCAGTAACACATTGGAAAATAATAAAAAGATACGGTTATATAACTTTGGTAGAATGTAAACTCGAAACAGGAAGAACACATCAAATTAGAGTTCATTTTAAAAGTATTGGTCACCCCTTATTTAATGATAATGAATATGGTGGCGACAGAATTCTAAAAGGTTTAAATACAAGTAAGTACAAACAGTTTATCGAAAATTGTTTTCAAATTTTACCTCGCCAGGCTTTACATGCTAAAACTTTAGGATTTGAGCATCCAATTACAGGAAAACCAATGTTTTTTGATAGTGAATTGCCTGAAGATATGCGCCAAGTGCTCGAAAAATGGGATAATTTTATCAAAAATAAGGAAATTTAGAATTTTCTATTTAATTTAAAATCAGCACAATACACCAATTTGTTAATAACTTTAAACCCTTTAATGTATATTAACGGTTGTTTTTTTCGTAATAAATATAATCTTTGTAAAACTCGTTAAAACTGAGATGAAATTATTACATAAAATATTCATTATCATTTCATTAGTTGTGTTTACATCAAACACAATTGATGGAAAAGTTTCTGACGAAAAAAAGCCGGGTGATGATAAAAAATCTAAAGGTAAATCAAAAGACGATACAACCCATATCAATACAAATTTAGCAAAACACTTAAATGAAGAACACGGAGAAGATGGTTTGCCTGAAGCTTCTGATTCAACTTTGATCTCATTTCCGAGTAACGACCTTTATGCAAGTTGGGATACTACCATGGCTCACCCATATAATTTCCATGAAGCTTTTAAAACAGATAGTGTAGAAATTAATTTTGTTTCTCCGGGAGAAGGATTGTTTGTTGTTCCATTTAAAGGAAATTTAACCAGTGAATTTGGATGGAGACATCGTCGCCCACATTATGGTACTGACATTGATTTGGTTACTGGCGATACAGTTGTTTCTGCATTTGATGGAATGGTGCGTATAGCAAAGGTTTGTTATGGATATGGTAATTGCATTATCATCCGTCATAAAAATGGTTTAGAAACTGTTTATGGCCATCTTTCAAAAATGAATGTAGAAGTTGGTCAACAAGTAAAAGCTGGAGAAATTATTGGTTTGGGTGGCAATACAGGTCGTTCAACAGGCGATCATTTACATTGGGAACTAAGATATTTAGGTCAGGCTATTGACGCAGAAGATGTGGTTAATTTTACAACCGGCCAGTTAAAAGACAATTGTTTTGTTTTAAGAAAAACAGATGTTGAAAATAAATATGATCTAAGAGCATTACATGGTCGCCACAAACGTGATGTTGGCTTAACAAAAGCTGAAATAGCTTATGCTAAAAAAACCGGTAAAAAATTACATAAAGTAAGAAGTGGCGATACTTTAGGCCATATAGCACAACGTTATCATACAACAGTAAGTGCTTTGTGTAAGAAAAATAAATTGAGACCAACAACAACATTGAAGTTGGGTCAATTAATTAAAATTTAATTTCACAACCAGGCAGGAGTGCTCGCAGTTTATCAATTTCCTCTTGTGAAATGGGGTTTCCTCTTAAATCTAACAAAGCTAATTCAGGCAATTCAGTTATAGTTTCCGGAACACAAGTTAGTTTATTATTCCGTAAAGAAATCAAACGTAATTTTCGAGCTAAATAGATCTCGTTTGGAATTTTAGTGATCGGATTATTTTCTAAAACAAATACTTCCAAATTGCGTAGACGTTCAAAATGTTTGGTTAAATAAAAAGTATTAGTATTAGAGAGATAAAGAAAATTTAATCCTTGAACTTTAAAAATCTCTTTTGGCAAACTATCCATTACAACATTTTCGATACTGATATCCTTCAAGTTTTTTAGATACTTCAGAGTGGTTGGAACCTTTAATGTATCATCCGTATTTCCGAATTTAAAAGAGGTTAATTTATTTAAGTAAACAATTTCGGCAGGAATGCTATCAATTTTTGTGTGTTGTAATTCTAAATACTCCAAATTAAAAAACGATTTTAAATTGACAGGAAAAGTGGTTAAACTATTATTGTATGAAGCAAAATAGGAAAGATAGATGAGTTGATTAAAATTTTCAGGATAAGTAGTTACTCCATTTCCACGTAGTCGTAGAGCCAAGAGATCTTTGAACGTACTAATTTTTGAATATTGTTTTGGTTCAATTACTTTGTAGTTGAGATCCATTTTATACACTTTCTCTTTTGTTTTCAGAGCTTCTTTTAAATCTGTAAATACAGTACAACCCATTGGTCCGTATTTATCAAACTCATTTTGCGCATTAGTAGAAATAATGAAGAAAAGAAAAATAGTAACAAATAAATTTTTCATTGATGTAAATAAAAAGAAAAAAAATTGGGAAACAAAATAAAGGTATTAACTATTGAGTTTTAATGAAATCGAATGGATCACTTCACTTTTACGCCATTCACAAAACAAGCCACAAAACCATTGTAACCTTGGGTTTTGAGCTCTTCCATTTTCTTAACAGCTTCTTCTTTTGTTTTAAAACCGCCTGCCAAAACTTTATACATTCCATTTTCTTCAATCACCGTTATTTTGCCGAGGTTGGTGTATTTAGATAAATTTGGTTTGGTTGCCATTGAAGCAATTTGAACGCGGTATTCTTTTATTTCAGGTAAACTTACAGGAGTTGTGTTGCTGCTATTTGGTTGAGATGTACTAACTGTAGTTGCAGGGATTGTTGTATTGCTATTTGGAGTTACAGGTATAGTGGTATTTATTTTATTAGGATCTTCTGTTTTAACAGGCGCAATAGTTGGTTGGCTAACAACCTTAGCTACTGTTGGAGTTGAAACGACAGGGGTCGTTGTTTTTGCTTCTAAAACGTCGTTATATTCTTTCGAAGGTGTACCGGGTGTAAACTCAACGTACATTGGTCCATCTGCAATTTCTTTTTTAGTATCTCCATCAATATAATAATACCGGTGTTCAAACATAGCTTGCCCCGTCGCATTACCCACTGCTAAAATCATAGTTACAGTAAAATCATCTCCTTTGGGGCTATCTACCCAAACTAATTTAGCGCGACGGTTTTCAAATGAAAAATTGCCGTCTTTGCTAATCCCTTCTTTCACAATTACATTTGGTGGAACATCTAATTGATACTTTGAAAAGCTGGAGATTGGTCCTTTTTTAATAGTAATTTCTACAGTATGAATGCTATAAGCAGCAAGCTTATCTGGGATATTCGCATCAATCGAATTTTGCGAAAATAAATTCGCAAAGCAAGTACAAAAAGACAATATACAAAGGAATTTCATAATTAATTCTACAATGTAAATATAATGAATTATAAATATATCTTTTTATTAAAAATTAGTGTCAGCTTGTCATTTTACCCTGTCATTTTTTGCGAATAAAGAATGTTTTACGGAGTAAATTTGTCTGAATTGGCAATAAACTTATAATTGGCATAAATTCTGCTACCTTCGTATCGAATTAAAAAATTTAATCTAAAAATTAGGATAAATATGGCAAAAATTAGCGTAAAACCTTTGGCAGATAGAGTTCTGATTGAACCGGCTGAAGCAGAAACAAAAACAGCAGGAGGAATTATAATTCCTGATACCGCAAAAGAAAAACCACAACGTGGAAAAGTTGTAGCAGTTGGAAATGGTAAACCTGAAGAACCAATGACCGTTAAAGTAGGCGATACTGTTTTATACGGAAAATACGCCGGTACCGAGATACAAGTAGAAGGCAAAGACCTATTGATTATGCGCGAAAGCGATATTTTCGCCATTATCTAATCATCCAATTATCTAATCATCTAATTAATATAAATCATGGCAAAAGAAATCACATTTAATATAGAAGCCCGCGATGCATTAAAACGCGGCGTTGACAAATTAGCGAACGCTGTAAAAGTGACGCTAGGACCAAAAGGTAGAAACGTAATCATAGATAAAAAATTTGGTTCACCTGCAATCACAAAAGATGGTGTAACTGTTGCAAAGGAAATTGAATTGTCTGATCCTGTTGAAAACATGGGCGCACAATTATTAAAAGAAGTTGCTTCTAAAACTGCTGATATTGCAGGGGATGGAACAACTACTGCTACTGTTTTAGCGCAAGCAATTGTAACAGGCGGTTTAAAAAATGTAGCGGCTGGAGCAAATCCAATGGATCTTAAACGCGGAATTGATAAAGCTGTAACAATTGTAGTTGAAAATTTAGCAAAACAATCTACTTCAATCGGTAACGACAATAAGAAAATTGAACAAGTTGCAACTATCTCTGCAAATAATGATAGTACAATTGGCAAGTTAATTGCTGAGGCAATGCACAAGGTGAAAAAAGAAGGTGTAATTACGGTTGAAGAAGCTAAAGGAACAGAAACTACTGTTGAAGTAGTTGAAGGTATGGAATTCGATAGAGGATTTATCTCTCCTTATTTTATTACCAACGTAGATAAAATGGAAGTGGTTTTAGAAAGTCCATACGTTTTAATTTACGAGAAAAAAATTAGCGCTATGAAAGAATTGTTGCCAATTCTTGAAAAAGCTGTTCAAACAGGTAAGCCATTATTAATTATTGCTGAAGACTTAGATGGCGAAGCATTACAAACTTTAGTTGTAAATCGTTTACGTGCCAATTTAAAAATTGCTGCTGTAAAAGCGCCAGGTTTTGGTGATAGAAGAAAAGCAATGTTGGAAGATATTGCAATTTTAACTGGTGGAACATTTATCAGTGAAGAACGCGGCTTTAAATTAGAGCTTGCAGAATTAAATATGTTAGGTAAAGCTGAAAAAATTACAATTGATAAAGATAATACAACGATTGTAAATGGTGCTGGTAAAAAAGCTGATATTGTTGCTCGTGTTAATGCAATCAAAGCTCAAATAGAAAGTACAACATCTGATTACGATAAAGAAAAATTGCAAGAGCGTTTGGCTAAATTAGCTGGTGGTGTTGCAGTGTTATATGTAGGTGCTGCTTCTGAAGTGGAAATGAAAGAGAAAAAAGATCGTGTTGATGATGCTTTAGCGGCTACACGTGCTGCAGTTGAAGAAGGAATTGTACCGGGTGGTGGTGTTGCATATATTCGTGCAATTGCATCTTTAGAAAAAACAAAAGGGGCTAACGAAGATGAAACAACAGGTATTCAAATTGTAAAACGTGCTTTGGAAGAACCACTTCGTCAAATTTGTGCAAACAGTGGTATTGAAGGATCTATTGTTGTGCAAAAAGTTAAAGAAGGAAAAGATGATTTTGGTTTTAATGCACGTACCGAAGTTTTTGAAAATCTTTTAAAGGCTGGTGTAATTGATCCGACTAAAGTTAGCCGTGTTGCATTAGAAAACGCTGCTTCAGTTTCAGGTATGTTATTGACTACGGATTGCGTATTAGCAGAAAAACCTGAAGAGAAACCCGCAATGGATCACGGTCACGGTGGTGGCGGTGGAATGGGCGGTATGATGTAATTTTAAATAAATAATTTTTTAAAAGCCTTCTGTAGAAATGCAGAAGGCTTTTTTGTTTTCTATTAATTTGCTTTTAAGCAATTTTTTTATAAATTTACTAATACAAGTCCTGTATTAAATAATTAAAATTCTATAATATGAATATAATTCAAAAAACGGTAATTGCCTTTTTATTTTTAAGTAGCAATGTTATTATTTCTCAGGAAACACTATTTTACAATAACGAACCTGGTACTGTATCTTATTTGAATGGCAATCCTCAATTAAAAGTGGCCGATGGAAATTCAACCATTGCCACCAGTTATACTAATACAGCTTGTGGCTTGAGTTATACACAAGCCAGTGTTTTTTTAAGTCATAAGTCATTTACTTTCGGCCCAGGTGTAGCACAACCTGCAGCTATGGTGGTTACTGGCTTGCCATATTGCCATTCGGTTTTAAAAGCATTTTTGTACGTTAGCACCTCTGGTAATGGTGCGCCGATCACAGCTTCATTAACTAATCCTCAAAATGTAACAAGTTCGTTTTCGATGACTGTCATTGGTCAGAATTACGATGTTTGTTGGGGCTATCCGGCATCATACTCTTACAGAGCTGATGTAACTTCTGCGGTAACTGGAGCTGGAACGTATTCTGTTTCTGGTATTCCTGAAAACCCATCTCCAGGAAGTGATGCACAGGGTGCAACACTTTTTATTATTTACCAAGATGTAACCCAAAATTATTCAGGTAGTATTGTAATAGCCGACGGTGCAATGGAAGGACCTCCCGGATTTGGAGCAACTACAGTGACTATCAATAATTTCAATGTTTGTGCAAACCCAAGTTCTTCTTCTCATTTTATGTTGGTAAGCGATCTCCAGAGACAATCAGATGCGCAAATAATGCTTAATAGCTCTGCATTTAATTATACACTCACAAAACCAAATCAGATCGCACACAATTTTATTTCTGATCCGGGAGTTCCTGTAAACGCGGCACAAACTACAGCGCATTATGGTATACTTTTAGGAGCAGACTGCTTTAATCTTGTTTTGGCAGGAATGTACTTCAGAACTTCATGTTTAACTTGTACAGTAGCACAAACTACACCACCAAATACACCAACTCTTTCCATTACAACTTCGAGCAATTTAATTTGTTCAGGAAACACGGTTACATTAACTGCATCAGGAGCGAGTACATACAGTTGGAGTAATGGTTCGAATAATTCAGCTATAGTTGTTTCTCCAACTACTACAACAACTTATTGGGTATATACTAATAACGCAAATGGATGTTCTAATGCTATTATAACTCAATCTGTTTCGTTATGTACCGGAATCCATGAAAACTCAATGGTACATCAAATTAAATTATATCCAAATCCAAGCAAAGGAATTTTTAAAATTGAAGTGAACGAAAAAATTGAGAATCCGGAAATTGTAATTTATAATGCGATTGGACAATTAGTTTATAAGCAAATAATAAAAGAAGGTATTAATACAATTGATATCAGTAAATTTTCATCAGGATATTATCATGGGATTATTACCGAAAGTGGTAAACAAATTTATCATGAGAAACTGATTATGGAGTAATGAATAGAAGTTTTTTCAATGGGAAAATAGCCGAATAAACCAGATATTGATTTTATTCAGCCAGTTATAATTTTCTTTACTTTTCGTCCTATATTTTCGTAACTTTAATATGCTTTCTCAATTTCATTCATGAAAAAAGTAGACATATTTATTGTTTTATTGATTTCAATATATGTTCATGCTTTTTCAATTATAAAAAGTGAAATCCCAAAAAATAATTCTGGTTTAAATTTCAAAGAAAATAAAGGACAAGTAAGTGATCAGTTTTACAAACCTCGGCCGGATGTTTTATTTACAGGTAATGCAGGCGATATGGTTTTTCATTTACGGAACAATGGAATTTCTTATCAATTGTACCGAGTAGACAAATGGAAAAAACTAGACTCATCTTATTTGAGAGCTCGAAAATACGGAAGTTTGCAAGATAAAATTGCAGAACAAACTACTATTTATCGTTTAGATATTAATTGGCTAAATGCAAATACCAATGCTGCAATTTTGAAGCAAGATGCATTAAACGGAACAGATAATTATTATTCAGATGTTTGTCCGAATGGTGTGATAGGAGTAAAGAGTTATAAAAAGATAACATACCAAAATTTATACAGCGGTATTGATTTAAAATGGTACGAAAAAAAGGGAAATTTAAAATACGATTACATTGTTGCAGCCGGAGCGGATTATAAACAAATTCAATTAGAAATAAATGGCGCTGAAGAATTGTCTTTAAATAAAAAAGGTGAACTCATTATTAAAACACCTTTAGGCACTTTGACCGAACAAGCACCATCAGTAACACAAGAGGGTAAAGCATTAAAAGCAAAATGGAAGATTAAAAAAATTGGTTCGACTTCGCTCACTACAAGTTTAATATCATTCGAAATTGAAAATATTGACGTATCAAAACCATTTATTATCGATCCTCTAGTTCGCTTATGGGGTACATATTACGGGGGGAATTTGGATGATGAAGGCTGGGGAATTGCAAACGATTCAGCAGATAACACTTATGTTTCAGGCGATACTAAATCCGCTAATAATATCGCAACTGTTGGTGCTTATCAAACAATCTACGGAGGCACAAATGCCCAGTGGGGAGATGCGTTTCTTGCAAAATATGATCCGTCAGGGATGTTATTATGGAGTACATACTATGGTGGAGCTGGAATGGATTTTGCCAATATGTGTAATGTAGATGCCTCCGGGAATAATGTGGTTATGGTTGGCGGCACAACATCAACACTAACAGGCGTTATTGCAACACCAGGAAGTTATCAAACTAATTTCTCTGGAGGATCACCCAACGTGGGAGACGCTTTTTTTGTTATGTTTAATGGGGCAGGCGTTAGACAATGGGGTACGTATTATGGAGGAACTGGCGACGATTGGCCAGATGGATGCACATTTGACTCATTTGGTAATTTTTATGTTGCTGGTGGTTCCACATCTACGTCAAGCATTGCTACATTAGGAAGTCATCAAACAACACATGGTGGTGGAATTGAGGATGGCTTTTTAATAAAATTTACAATTTCAGGTACACTCGTTTGGGCAACCTATTATGGAGGTAGTGGCTATGATGCTGGTTGGACATGTACGGTTAATCAAAGCGGAGATGTTTATTTAGTTGGACAAACAAGTTCTTCCTCTTTTATTGCTACACCAGGGAGCCAGCAAACTAATTATGGTGGGGGCAACACGCCTTGGATGGGGGACGGCTTTATTGTAAAATTTAATTCTGGTGGTATAAGGCAATGGGCAAGCTACTACGGAGGTGTTGGAGATGACTACGCTTATAATTGTGTATTGGATGCTTCAGGAAATATATATATTGCTGGGGCAACAACAGCCCCATCAGCAACTGCAATTGGAACACCCGGCTCACATCAACCAACTTATGGGGGCGGTGCTTACGATGGATTTCTTTTAAAATTGAATCCTTTAGGAGTTAGGCAATGGTGTACTTTTTATGGCGGGGCAGGGTCTGAAGAATATAATTATTGTGGCATTGACCCAAGTGGAAATGTTTATTTAACCGGAAACACAACATCAAGCGGTGCGAATGTTATTTCGACTCCATGTGCTTATCAATTGAATTATGGAGGTAATATTGATTCCTATCTTGCAAAATTTAATTCATCTGGCGGAAGATTATGGGGGACATATTATGGTGGTATTGGCTCTGAATATTGGGCTGTTTGTTCAACAGACCAATCAGGTAATGTTTATTTAACCGGTAGAAGTTCATCAAGCACAGGAACAGTAATTGCAAGTTCTGGTTCTCAACAAAGCATTTATGGGGGTGGTGTATATGATGCTTTCGTAGCAAAATTCGATGGCTGCATTCCTCAAGCTCCGCCAAACACAACCAATTCAAGCAGTTTAACTATTTGTGTTGGTAAATCAACAGTGCTTACAACATCAACATCATGCGGTGCAGAATGGTTTAATGTGTCAACAGGTGGAACTGTTATTGCAAACGGAAATTCTTTTTCTACTCCAAGCTTAACAAATAGTACAACCTATTATATTGAAGAAACAAGTTGCGGTATATCAAACACACGTACTGCAGTTACAGTAACAATTTTACCTTCTCCAAGTTTTTCTATAACAGCAACAAGTACATTAATTTGTTCAAACACTAACAGTACACTCACTCCCGTTTCTGCATCGAGTTATACTTGGGTTGCGGATGCAAGTTTAAATACAACAATTCCTTCATCGGCAATTGCAACTCCTGTTAATACCCAAACCTATTATTTAAATGCTTATGATGGAGTTTGTACAGGAAATAGTTCAATTGTAATAAATGTAACCCCAACGCCAACTGTAAACATCGGTTCACCTTCTTATTATTTATGTAAAGGAAATACTATGACATTAACTGTAAGTGGCGCTGATGATTATACGTGGACGCCCGTAACAAATTTAAATTCACCAACAGGCTCAGTTGTTATTGCAACACCGAGTAGTAACATTACCTATTCAATTATAGGAAGTAATGTTTCAGGAAATGGATCGTGTATTTCAGATCAAGAAAGTGTAACTATTTACGTGGTGCCTTACGGTGCTGCTAGTATTTCTGGTAGTGTAGAAATTTGTTTGGGTTCACCTGCAAAATTAAGTGCAAGCGGTGGTAATATTTATAATTGGTGGCCAATCGAAAATATGGATGACCCTAATGCAAGTATTGTAAACGTTGTTCCTGCTTCAACAACAATTTATACAGTGAGTGTTTCTAATAGCGGTATTTGTCCGGGTACAAACACAGTACTTGTAAAAGTAAATCCTATTCCTTTTATTGATGCAGGTAAAGACACAACAATGAATAGTAATGAAGCTATTTTTATTGCAGCATTTGGTACAGGAACTTTAACATGGACAAGCGGACAAAACATAAAATGTAATACGTGTGCATTGACTCAAGTGTTTCCAACAAATAATAGTTGTTATGTTGTGCAAACTCTGAATGAGTTTGGTTGTACAGCAAGTGATCAGGTTTGTATTGAGATCACAAATAATTACGAGATATATATTCCAAATAGTTTTACACCAGATGGAAATGGACTAAATGATGAGTTTAAAGTATACGGAGATGGCATTACCGAAATGAGAATGAGCATATTTGATAGGTGGGGAAAAGAAGTTTTTATTTCGAATGATCCCTCAAAAGGATGGAACGGGAAATATAAAAATGAAGATTGTGAAACGGGAGTATATACTTACAAAATAGATTATAAAGTTTTATCAGGAAATAAATTCAGTGAGGTGGGAAATATTACACTACTCAAAAATTAATCTTCGTTCAGTTTATTAATCACTTTCGTTTTAGGCTTGGAAGGCTTGTTCTTTTTGCGCCAACTATCAATAAATTGGGCCCATGCAAGTGGGTTCATGAGCTGTATTTGGGGTTGCTGACCAGCAGTATATACTTTTGTGTAATAACCCTTCATTGTATTTTTATACGCTTCAGATCCGCTAATAGTCATGTTTCGTTCAATGTAAGATAAAGCTGTTTGATTTAAATTTTTATCTGCTCTATCGTAATCAGTCGCCGTTAAATCAAGCGCCAGAAATGCCCGTTTAAATTCATCTTTACTTGGCCAAGGATAAACATCCACAGTTTGCAATGTAATAGTATCTTTTGTCAATACCTGAATAGCATAATAATGTTGTAAGGAGCAAGTATCTTCTATTTTATAAGCACGTGTTTTATGAGTAACCGCTAAGAATTTTAAAACATCTCCGGGAGATATTACCACAGTAAAAAAACCATAAAAATCACTTACAGCTCTTCCTTTATCATTTACTAAAATTGACACAAAAGGAATTGGTTCCAAGCTATCTTGATCTAACACAACACCAGAAAATTGAATATAAGTTTTTTTCTTAGTAATAGCGGCAGAGTTTTGAGCAAAACTTGTAAAAGCAATTAGTATGAAAATAAATATGACTAAGTGTTTTCTGATAGTTGATTTGTTGCAATAAATTGTATTAATCTTCTGCATAAAGATATTAAATCTTTATGAAAAATGACCACTTGTATAGGCATAGTTAACATTTATTAAAAGAATGAAATAGGAAGCTTTTTTTTGCATAACTTTGTTTTAATGAGATTAATAGCGGTCTACATATTTATTTTACTCGGCATTAATGTATATTCTCAGACTAAACCTCAGAAAGAAAAGGTTTCGAAAAGTAGAAACCAAATTATCATAAAAAAGGGAGAAGTAAAGCACACTAATTTTGGTATTGGTATTGGGTTGGCCAGAAGCGTGATTTTTTTGAGCAGGAATATTAAAGATTTTAATGATGCTAGTGGTTTGAATTTAAATATGATTTATGGTGGCAATAATCTTGTTCGTTTTGGATTTGATTATAACCAGTATAACTCATTGAATATAGAACCAACTTGGTATAATGTCAGAGCAAAAACTTACGAAGCTAATCTTCAGTTTCTAGCGAGATTTAATGGTAACAAAGCGTTGATTTATCCGATAGTAGGATTTAGTGTAAATCAATTCAAAGGTTTTTTTACCGGTAAAGATGATTTTCAGGATTTACGAGAAAAATATAAAATTAACTCCGAGGTAAATTCGTTTTGGGTAGGAATGAATTTTGGTTTAGGATATGAACATAAGTTGGGACCATTTAAATTGACCCTTTCCTATAAAATGCGGCTTGGTTTTCAGGATGTGGACGGCCATTTAAATATAATTGACGTATGTTACTCAGCAGGTTTACGCTATGACATAAAAGCACTTACTCCGAAATACATTTATAGATCTATCTTCCGTAGTAAAACGAAAAACAGATACCTTTTGGATGTTTAATTACGCTTGAGCTGTTGGGCCACCAAAATTTATTGGAAAAGTATTTTCCAAATCTTTAATTTTTCCATTTACTTGTTCAAACTTTTGAATATTATCCAATAAAGCTTTTGCCAGACGTTTAGCGTGTTGTGGTGTTAATAAGATTCTCGATTTTACTTTTGCCTTTGGCACACCTGGCATTAATTTAATAAAATCAACTACAAATTCTGATTGCGAATGCGTAATAATTGCAAGGTTTGAATAAATCCCTTCTGCAACCTCTTCATTTAATTCAATGTCGATTTGATGATTAACTTGATTTTCTTCCATTGTTTTTTATTTAAAATAAATAGTCATTTGTTGTTGAATGTTTTTTGCCTCTTTAGCTGCTTTTTCTGCAAAATCTATACCAGAACTTGCATAAATAATTCCTCTGCTGCTGTTTATTAATAAACCTATATCTTTTGTTAATCCGTATTTACAAACTTCTTCTAAAGAACCACCTTGTGCGCCAACTCCAGGCACTAAAAGAAAATGCTCAGGCACAATTTCTCTCACTTCTTTGAGCATTTCTGCTTTTGTGGCTCCAACTACAAACATCATATTGGCAGAATTTCCCCATTCGCTACATGTTTTTAAAACGTGTTTGTATAATTCTTTTGTGTTACTTTTTAGTAATTGAAAATTGGCTGCACCTTCATTAGATGTCAATGCTAAAACAATAGCCCATTTGTCATCAAATTTTAAAAAAGGTTCAACTGAATCTTTCCCCATATAAGGCGCAATTGTAATTGCATCTACATTTAATTCTTTAAAAAAAGCTTGTGCATACATGGTGCTTGTATTGCCTATATCACCACGTTTGGCATCAGCAATAATAAAATGATCGGTATAATTAGATCTGATATAATGAATAGTTTTCTCTAAACTTCTTAAACCGTTTATTCCATATGCTTCATAAAATGCATTATTTGGTTTGTATGAAACACAATAAGAAGCTGTAGCATCAATAATTTGTTTATTGAAATCAAAAATTGGATCAGTAGAAGCTTCTTTAATATGCTGAGGTATCTTGTCCATATCAGGATCTAAGCCAACACACAAAAAACTTTTTTTGGTTGTAATTTGATTTATGAGTTCTTTTCTCGTCATTTAATTTTTGTGTTTCGCTGCAAAGTCGCAAAGTTTTTTTTACCACAAAGGCACTAAGTCAAAAAGTTTTGTTTTGTCAGTTCGAATGATTTTGCCTGTCTCTTGCAAAATTGTATTGAGAACTAATAGTAAACTGCTCTTCGTACTTCACTTATATATTTGCTGAAACGAATTACCTGACGTGTATAACCATATTCGTTATCGTACCAAACATACAATACAATACTTCTTTTATCAGGTGAAATAATTGTTGCGTTGCTATCAAATACGCTTGAACAAGGATTTCCAATAATATCAGTACTTACTAATTCATTACTAAAAGCGTATTGAATTTGCTCTACTAATTTTCCTTCCAACGCATATTTCTTAATTACCTCGTTTACTTCATCTTTCGTAACTTCTCTATTTACACTTAAATTTAAAATAGCTAACGAAACGTTTGGAGTTGGAACACGCACTGAGTTCGCTGTAAATTTTCCTGCTAAATGGGGTAATACTTTTTTCAAAGCACTTTCTGCGCCTGTTTCTGTAATAACCATATTCAATGCAGCAGAGCGACCACGACGGTATTTCTTATGGTAATTATCTAATAAATTTTGATCATTTGTGTAAGAGTGTACAGTTTCAATATGCCCTTTTTGAATTCCTAATTCTTTATCAATCACTTGTAGTATTGGCATAATTGCATTAGTAGTACAACTCGCTGCTGAAAATATTTTTTGAGTTTTTAAATCAACAGTCTCATGATTTACACCGTGTACAACATTAGGAACATTGCCTTTTGCCGGCGCAGTTAATAATACTTTGTCAATTCCTTTTGCTTTTAAATGTCTGCTTAATTCAACGTCATCTCTGAAAACCCCTGTATTATCAATTAACAGCGCATTATTAATTCCATATTTTGTATAATCAACATCTTCCGGATTTTTTGCATCTATCATATGAACCGTATGTCCGTTAATGATCAAAGCTTTATTTTCCAGATCCTCAATTACTGTTCCCGGAAAAGTGCCATGAACAGAATCTGTTCGCAATAAGTCGGCACGTTTTATTATTTCGTCATTACCGTTTCCTCTTGTTACAATAGCACGTAAACGTAACTGCTCACCTTTACCTGCTTGTGCTATTAATTCGCGGGCAGCTAAGCGACCAATTCGTCCGAAACCAAACAACACCACATCTTTCGGATTGAAAGTTGTTTTATTTCCAATGAGATCTTTTAATTTATCATTAATAAAATCACCGGAAGATTTATATTTTGCTTTTTCATTATGCCATTCAAATGCGAGCTTACCAATATCAATGCGACCTGGACCAACATCACTTTTGTATATTTCACTCGCCAGACTAACAGAATCATAAACGGTGATTGGTTTTTTGACAATATTTTTTGCGTATAAATGAAGGTTCATGATTTCACTTGCACTTCTATCATGCAATTGATTGCGAAACAAGATCAATTCAATTGATCTCTCAAACCATAATTTTCCAACATAATTAATAAGGTCTAATGCAGCCTTTTCATGATTGATCCAATCGTTCAACTGATTTTCATAATCGGTATTAACTTTTTCTAAAGATTCCATAAGAGCAATTTAAATTTTGAATTACAAAAATAAAAAATCAATTAACTGAATCCACTTGTTCTTAATAAAACAAAGGCATTTGTGGATAACTCCAAAACAAAAAATCCCGACGTTTCGGTCGGGATCAGTATTTAAAACCTTTCTAATTGCGAGAAGAAGAAATTGGCTTCGATTGCCGCGTTTTCATCACTATCGCTTCCATGCACAGCATTTGCTGCTATTGATTTGGCAAATAATTTGCGAATTGTTCCTTCATCTGCTTTTGTTGGATCAGTTGCACCAATCAATTTTCTGTAATCAGCTACAGCGTTATTTTTTACTAATACTGCCGCTACTATTGGTCCGGAACTCATATATTCGGTTAACTCACCATAAAACGGACGTTCTTTATGAACTTCATAAAACATACCAGCTTGAGTTTTAGTTAAACGCATGTATTTCATTGCCAAAATCCTGAAACCAGCTTTGTTGATCATTGCTAAAATTGGCCCAATGTTATTAGCTTCAACAGCATCGGGTTTAATCATCGTAAATGTTATATTTCCTGCCATAATTCTCTTAAATAGGGCGCAAAGATATTGATTCGAGATTGTTTATGCAAATTTAAAACGGATTGTTGGCGCAGATAATAAATGGTAATTTTGTTCTATCGTATGAAAAAAGACAGTTATAAAAAGTTAGGTGATGCAATAAAAAAAAGTAAACGTATTACTATTGTTACTCACATGAATCCAGATGGAGATGCAATGGGAAGTAGTTTAGCATTGAGTTTGTATTTGCAAAAGTTGAATAAGGAAGTAAAAGTAATTGTGCCAAACGCTTTTCCTCAGTTTTTAGAATGGTTGCCGGAAAGCAAAAAGACAATGAATTTTCAATTAAACGAAAAGAAAGTAAAAACATATGTAAGTAAATGCGATCTCATTTTCGTTCTTGATTTTAATAATTTTAAACGCATTGAGAAATTGGGTGAGTTTTTGTCTGAGACTCCTATCCCAAAATTCATGATTGACCATCATCAGCAACCGGAAGATTTGGCTAAATATTATTTACATGATGTAAAAGCATGTAGCACCTGTGAGCTGGTTTATGATTTAATGAAAGGAATGGGACATGCCAAAATGATTGATAAAAAAATAGCAGAGTGTTTATATACTGGTTTAATGACTGATACAGGTTCTTTCCGTTTTTCAAGTGTTACTTATAAAACGCATTTAATTTTGGCTGAGTTATTAAAAACAGGAATGGTACCCAGTGATATTCATAGCGCCATTTACGATACATACAGTAGAGATCGCATGAAATTATTAGGTTTAGCATTAAATAAGATGCATATTTTACCGGATAATAAAACAGCCTACATAGCTTTGTCAGAGAGCGATTTAAAGACTTTCAATTATCAGAAGGGAGATACAGAAGGGATGGTTAATTATCCGTTTTCTATTAAAGGAATTAATTTTTGTGCTTTGTTTACCGAGTGGGATGGAATTATTAAAATTTCATTTAGAAGCAAAGGAAAATTAGATGTGAATAAATTTGCGAGAGCTAATTTTAGTGGCGGTGGTCATATTAATGCTGCAGGTGGAAAAAGTAATTTAAGTCTGGAAGAAACCGTTGAGAAGTTTGTTGGACTTGTAAGTAGTAAAAAGAAGTAGACCGTTTTCAGCTGGTAATAAATAGTTATAGGAATGAGTTTTATCAAAGAGGTAATTTTAAGATCGAAGTTAAAGAGTAGTGGTGATAAAGGCAGAAGTTTTATATCGTGGGAAAAAATAAAAAGTATTGCTTTGGTTGTTGATAGTAAAAATGCGAATAACAAAAACCTAATAGATAAATTTATTTACGAGTCAGATAAAATTATAGATGTTTATTATATAGACCTGCAAGTAAAAGAAAGCACAATCAAAAATTTTATATCTTTTAATAAGACCGAAAAAAGCTTTTTTGGATTACCTAATTCCAAAGCAAATACAAAGATTAAAAATCAAAAATACGACCTCCTTATTAATGCTTCTTTTGATGAGCTAGATTACTCTTCTGTATTAATTAATACCTTAAAAAGTACATGCAGATGCGGTTTTAAAAGTCGCTTAAATGAACTGGACTTAATCATTGAACGTTCTCAGAATCAAAATTTAATAGCTTATTTAAATGAAGTGGTTAATTATTTAAAAATGATAAGAAATTAATTATTCATGATCGCTTTGTGATATTTAAGGTCAGAAAATATTTTACTAAAAAGTTGCCTAAATTTAAATTAGGAAATAGAGTTACTTTCTTTTTAATTGGTATTGCCTGGATATACTTTACACTACTTATAACAATTGTCCCAAAAATTGAACCAATTTGGAAAAATTTTTGGGACACAAATGATTATTATCACCAATCGCAATCAAACTTATTTACAGAAAATTTTTTCGCGCCAACACCAAAAAGATGGTTTACTCCAAGGCCATTTACTATGCCTTTGTTATATAAAATAGCGGGTTCCGATTGTTACAGAATGTTCTTTTTTCAAAAGCAACTGTATTGTGTTTGTATTTTGCTTCTGATAATTGTATTATGCAAACTCACATTTAATAATCTGTCTCGGCTTTTATTCAGTTTATTCTTTTTGTTTTTTTTTACATGGTGGAGCATATTGGGCTGGTCCAATAATTTATTATCAGAATTTACATCAACCATATTTCTTTTTTTGTGGATAGCAACAGTCATTTACTATTATCTAAAGCAAAGTCCACTAAGTATTTTTTTCTTATTTATTGTTAGTGTTCTTTTTTCATTCAGTAGAGATAATTGGGCCTATATATTACTTTCATTTTTTATAATAAATGTGATTATTAATTTTAAAGCAGAAATTAAAAAAAAAATTGGAGCATTAGTTCTACTCATACTATTTATTGGTGTTTTTTTTGTTCAAAATTATACGATACTACGTGGTGAGAGACATGTGCTACCTATTTATAATTCTATAGCTGTAAGAATCTCCCAAAACGACGCTTATCTCAATTGGTTCAAGAAAGAGGGGATGCCCGATGCAGAACTAATGAAGAAACATTTTGCAGGTATTAATATAAATACTTTAGAAGGACAATTAAGAGTTATGGAAAGTTATAGTACTGCTCCTTTTAAAGGTGTTTTATATTGGGTTAAATGTTATGGAAAAAATGCATATCAAAAATTTATTTTAACGCACCCTGGCTATTTTTTCTTAACTGATCAAAAATCAGAGGAAATTGATAGAATATTGACGTGTGAACCCGGCTATTATCAGAAACCGCGTGATTTTTTCGCAAATGCGGATGTTTTTTTTCCATTTTTCGGAAATATTTTCTTTTTCATAAGTGTTCTAAGCTGTTTTTATATTTGGATTAAAGAAAAAAATACTATCTATTTACTGCCCCTGTTTTTTAGCTTTTTATTTTTTCTCAATGCATTAATCGTATATAACGCTGATACTATGGAAGTGGAGCGACACTTATATACAACGGTTATTTGCAGAGAATTCATCAGTATGTTTTCTTTGTTTTTAATTGTAAATTACTTCTTGGAACGAAGGAAACTACTTTTAAATAAAGTGTAGATTTAGTTTTTTGATTCGTTTTTCAAAAGTTATTGTGGGAAAATATGCATATAAATAATCCGAGATAGTTTGTAATTTTTTAGCCCAAATCCTATAATTACACCAACTACAATAAAGCCTATAGTTAAAGTATCTAATCCCTTAAATAGAAAATAGCAAATTAGAAAAGCAATAATACCTTGAAATACAGCCATGCCGTAACTTAAATACATGGCACCTAAAAAATACCCGGGCTCTCTATCAAAATAGTAACCGCATTTATCGCAACGGTCTTTCATAACCGGTAGTTCAAAAAAATGTTTCTTTTTTTCGAATACATTGCCCTCTAAACAATGCGGACATTTTTCATGTAAGATAGAAGGGATCACTTTCAATTTATTTGTTTTCATGACACTTAGTTTTTATAGAGTAAAGTTCGACATTATGTGTGGAGTAGGGTAGGAAAACATACGTTTGTTATGGTACTATTCGGACATTTTCATATCTTTGTTGTGTGAAAAAGAAACAATTACCTGTATATAAAATTCAAGACTTTAAACATGTTGACTATAAGAGTCAGTTTTATGCAAATGACTTAAATACACATATCAAAGAGCATGATTTCACAAAGGATTCGCACAAGCACGATTTTTATTTGGTAGCATTAATTATTTCAGGTAGTGGAAAACATGAAATAGATTTTAATTCTTACGATGTAAAACCGGGATCTGTTTTTATAATGTATCCCGGACAAACGCACAGGTGGCTTCTTTCAAGTGATATAAAAGGCATTGTGTTTTTTCATTCGGCTGAATTTTATGACCAAGGATTTACTATCGAACGAATTCAGAATTATCCTTTTTATAATTCGTTACATAATTTGCCCTTGGTTTTAATTAAAGGGAAAAGTGTTTACACCAAAATAAAATTATTTTTTGAAGAAATTTTGAACGAATTTAACTCAAACAGTCACTTAAAGTTTCAACGAATGCATGCGCTTGTTTGTCTTGTTTATATTGAATTAACGCGCATCTACGTCCCTTTATTGAAAGTAAAAAATCAAAATTATTTAAATCAGGTAAGTAAATTGGTTGATTTGATTGATAAAAATTACAAAAAACAAAAGTTCCCATTTGAATATGCCAAACTTATGAATTTGAGTGAGAAGCATGTGAATCGTATTTGCAAAGAATGTTTAAATAAAACCACTTCAGAGTTAATTTACGAACGGGTAACTATAGAAGCCAAACGAATGCTCATTCACACAACAAAATCGATCAATGAAATTGCATTTGAGTTAGGTTTTGATGACAACTCTTATTTTAGTCGGTTTTTTAAGAAACAAGTGGATTTAACGCCAAAAGAATTTGCTGAAAAGTTTAAGTAAGCTTTACTAATTTCATTACCGCCCAATTATTTTTTGTGAAACTTTGAATTAGTTTTAAGTGATGTTCAAATGCGTGCTTTTCTAATTCTTCAATATCCGTATTAAAAAAGCCGCTTAAAAGTAAAAAACCGGTTGTCTTTAAAAGCTTTGTGTATATTGGAATCTGCACCTTCAGAACATTTTTATTAATATTGGCTAAAATAATATCAAACCCGGAATAGGTATCTAATGTTTCTTTATCACCTAATTTTATCTCAACCTCAGAACAATTATTAACGATACAATTTTCTTTGCTATTCTCAACACTCCATTCATCAATATCAATTCCAACAACCTTATTTGCCCCTAATTTTTTTGCTAAAATGGCTAATACACCTGTACCACAACCCATATCTAAAACCGATTTACTCTTTATGTCCAAATCAAATAATTGTTTACACATAAGCCATGTTGTATCATGATGACCGGTACCAAAACTCATTTTAGGCATGATCACAATTTCTTGCTTTACGTTTGAATTTGTTTCATGAAATGGCGCTCTGATCAGCAATAAATCTTCAACTAAAACAGGTTCAAAATTCTTTTCCCATTCAGCGTTCCAATTCGTTTGTACAATTTTTTCTTTTTCAAATGAAAAACTAAAATCAGGATATTGTAATTCATTTAGGGTAATGTTTTTTTCTAAATCCTCTGTAATATATGCAACTAAGCCTGCTTCATTTTCTGCAAACGATTCAAAACCTAACTCACCCAAATCAGAAATGAGAATTTCAGAGCCGGGTTGAACCGGTGTAACTTTAAAATGATATGCAATATAATTGGGCATTAAAACGACTGAATGATGCTGCAAAAATCATTTGCTTTTAAACTGGCTCCGCCAATCAAGCCGCCATCTACATCATCACAAGAAAAAAGTTCTTTCGCATTTTGAGGATTACAACTTCCACCATATAAAATTGGTAATTCGCGTGCAAATTCCTGATCAAATAATTCTGAAATTATTTGTCTGATAAAAACATGCATTTCCTGTGCTTCAGCCGAAGTAGCTGTAACACCTGTACCTATTGCCCATACAGGCTCATAAGCTATAATAAGTTTTTCTAATTCTTTTGCTTTAAACGATGATAATACATTTTTAATTTGATCTCTTACTAAATTAAAGTGAGTTCTGTTTTTTCGTTCTTCCATTTTTTCACCTACGCAAAAAATCGGAGCAAGACCATTTTCTAATGCCCGTTTTATTTTTTCCTTTAATTGCGTATTAGTTTCATTGAAATAAATTCTCCTTTCGCTATGGCCTATAATCACATAATCGCATTCTATTGATTTAAGCATTTGGGCCGAAACTTCACCCGTATAAGCACCAGAAACATGTTCGCTACAATTCTGCGCTCCTAATTTAATACGATTAAAATCTTTTAAATGATTGATGATTGGGCCAATAAAAGTATAAGCCGGACAAACAATTATTTCTGCAGTTGTACGTGTATCTAAATTAGATAAAATGCCATCTATTAAATTCAAAGCCTCAGACAATGAATTATTCATTTTCCAATTACCTGCAACAATTTTTCTTCTGAAACTCATGCTTATTTCAATCTAACTCTCGGATCCAAGATGCCGTAAGCGATATCTACAAAAATATTGATGATCACAAAAATAGTTGCAAAAATTAATGTTGCACCCATCACCACCGGCAAATCATTTTTACTTAATGCTTCCACAACTTCATAGCCAATACCTTTCCAATTAAAAACTTTTTCTACAAAGACTGCACCTGCCATCAAGCCGGCAAACCAGCCGGAAATGGCTGTAACAACAGGGTTAAGAGCATTCTTCAAAGCATGTCGCGTAATTATTTTATAAAGTGTTAATCCCTTTGCTTTGGCTGTTCTGATATAATCTTGCGACAATACATCCAACAATGAGCTACGCGTTAGTTGTATAACAATACTGAGAGGACGTACACCTAAAGTGATTGCCGGGAGAATTAAATTTTTTAAATTTAGTTTTTCGCCTTCCCATTCATCATAATCATATAAACTCCCTACGGCTGAGAGACCGGTATATTTTGCCAAAACATAACCAAACAGCCACGCCATAATTAATCCAACCAAATAAGATGGTGCACTCATACCAAAAACTGTAGCTAAAACAAAAGTTAAGCGATCAAAAAGACTATTTTTTTTAATGGCAGCAATAATACCCAAAAGTATTCCAATGCAAGATGCAATTATAATTGCTGTAAAGGCTAATACGGCGGTCTCAGGCAATGTATCTACAATAATCTCAGACACATTCCGTTTCGTAATGTAACTTCGTCGTAAATAAGGCATTTTAAAAACAACAGCCTTCTTGTTTGCTATTGTAAATAAAGGTGTCCACGAGTATTTATCCGGATTAAGATACCATAAGCTATTGCGATTAGCATAATTATGAATTGAAACCGGTGATAGATCATTTAAATAATGAACATATTGAATTAGAATTGGCTTGTCGGTACCTAAATCCCTATGAATGGCTTCAACCGATTCTTTATTGGCGCGTTGACCTAACATAACGGTTGCAGGGTCGCCTGGTAAAACATTAAAAAGAAAGAAAATTGCAGTGATCACGCCAAGCATGACCAATACGCCATAGAACATTTTCTTTAAGATGAATTTTAACACTTTATACGTAGATTCAGCTAGCGAATATAAATAAATATATGGATGTATAATAGCAGTTTTTAGATAAAGTTTACTTTTGTAGTTATTAGCAATTGTTTTTGAAGTATTTCAATTTAAAATATACAATTTTAGTACTGTTTTCAGGGATTAATTTCGTTTTCCCACAAAAGGTAGGTCTCGTTTTAAGTGGAGGTGGATCAAGTGGAATTGCTCACATTGGTGTATTAAAAGCGTTGGAGGAGTATCAGATCCCTATTGATTATATCGCTGGGTCATCTATCGGAAGTTTAATTGGAGCATATTATGCAATTGGTTATTCACCAAAAGAAATTGAAGAAAGAGTAAAATCTTCTTTTTTTCAAAATGCTGCGAGAGGCAATTTAAATTATCAATTGGGTTATCTTTTTAAAAAAAGAAATACATATGCTTCATGGTTCACTATTCCTTTTGATCCGAAAGATGCAGTAATCAAAAATTTGCCAACTAATGTCATCAATTCAATACCAATTGATTATTATTTAATGGAAACTTTTGCTGGGGCAACATCTTTGTCTGGTCATAATTTTGATAGTTTGCTAGTGCCTTTTCGTTGTGTTGCTTCAGATATCAAAGCAAAACAAAGTATTGTATTTAGTGGAGGCGATTTGGCAACTTCTATTCGTGCAAGTATGAGTTACCCATTTTATTTAAGACCAATAAAAATAGATGGCAAATTATTATTGGATGGTGGACTTTATAATAATTTCCCTACTGATGTAATGTATAAAGACTTTAATCCCGATTTTATTATTGGTTCAAATGTAGCTGATAAAAATGCTTCTCCAGAGGACGATGATCTTTATATGCAATTGAGAAATATTATGATGAGTGAAACAAATTTTAAACCGGTGTGTGAGAACGGCGTTTTAATTGAACCCTGGTGTGACGTGAATATGTTTAATTTCGAAAAATTTGATCGCTTAATCGATAGCGGTTACGCTGCAACCGTAAGAAATATCCCAATTATTTTAGAACAAATAAAAAGAAAAGTAGACACAACCGAATTAAATAAAAAAAGAGCACTTTTTGTTTCAAAGTATGACAAAAATAAATTCACTTTCGAAAATATAGAAGTCAGAGGCTTGAATGAGAATCAAAAGAAATATGTAACCAAAGATTTATTTTATAAGCAAAAAGAGTTTTCGATGTCTCAATTAAAAAGGAGATATTTTAGGCTTGCAGCAGATGAACGTTTCAGAAGTATTTACCCAATTACAGTATTTGACAGTTTGACAAATAAATATATTTTGAAAATCGATGCTAGAAAAGAAAAACCGTTATTTATTGATGCAGGGGCTATCATATCTAACAGGCCAATAAGCGAAGCATTTTTGGGTATTCAATATAATCATATTGGTAAAGTTGGTTTTTCTGCATATGCAAATGGTTATTTAGGAAAATTAAATTCGAGTAGTCACGTTAAATTAAGAATGGATTTTCCGGGGCGAACACCATTTTTTATTGAATCAAATTCTACTTATTCACATTGGAATTATTTCAATAGTAGTATTTTATTTTATGACCTTGTTAAGCCTGCTTATTTGATACAGGAAGATCAATACACTGAATTAAAGATAGGACTACCTGTTGGTAATCTGTCATTACTTGATGTATCGGCAGGTGCGGCAGAGTGGGGAAATTTCTATTATCAAAAAGATGATTTTACTAAATCAGATACTGCTGATAAAACTTACTTTGATTATTATTACGCACAGGTTAACTATGGTATTAATACTTTAAATAGAAAAATGTATGCTACCGAAGGCGTTATGTTTAATGCAAGAGCACGTTACCTGCAAGGAAATGAAAGCTATTATCCTGGTAGCACAAGCAATAAATCAGTTGCTTTTAGGGATAAATACACGCAACCCTGGTTACAATTTAAATTTACTTTTGATGGGTATTTAAAAACCTTTAAACGATTCCGTTTTGGATTGTTTGGCGAATTTGTAAGTTCTTCTCAAACTTTTTTTAGTAATTATCAAAGTTCTATTTTATCAGCACCAGCCTTTAATCCAACACCGGAAAGCCAAACTTTTTTTATTGATGATTACAGGGCTTATACTTATTTAGCAAGTGGTGCAAAAATAATAACAACACCATTTAAAAATTTTGACATTCGTTTTGAAGGTTATTTGATGCAACCATTTAATTCTATTTTAAAAGATGCAAGTGGAAATGCAAAATTGAGCTCACCATTTTTATACCGACATTTTATTGGTATGGCAACCATGGTTTATACAACTCCGCTCGGCCCAATTTCATTTGGATTGAATTACTATGATAAGTATCAATATCCTGTTTCATTATTTTTTCACTTCGGATATATAATCTTCAATAAAAAATCGATTGATTAGTTTTAGATGTCGTCATCCTGAGCGAAGTCGAAGGACGAACTGACTATACTTCATTTATATTTATCAATTATGGAGGAAGCTAAACACAAACTATAAGTTTTTTCAAACCAAAATGCTTGCGTGAGCGATTGTAGTGGAAATCCTTTTTGCTGTCTATTAGCAAAAAGATTGTAACGCAAAGCGCGACCCCGTGAAGAAACTAACTAGTAAGGGGACACACGCCCATAAATAAAAAACCCCATTCATCATGGGGTTAGTATATTTAAAATTCATCTTCGTTAAAAAAGAAATCATCTTTCGTTGGATAGTCTGGCCAAATGTCTTCTATGGTCTCGTAGCTATCTCCCTCATCTTCCATTTCCTGTAAGTTTTCGATAACTTCCATAGGTGCACCTGTTCTCATTGCAAAATCAATAAGTTCATCTTTTGTTGCAGGCCACGGAGCATCTTCTAACCAACTTGCCAATTCTAATGTCCAATACATATTTTCGAATAAATTATTTTCTGCAAAAGAAACTTTTTTTTTTGGATTACAAAAGAAAAATTAATGAAAAAATGGAATTAGTTGAAATATTAATTACCTGAATATCAGTTAATTATATAAAACCCATACTAAATCATATCTGAATATCCTTTTGGCTGAAAATTTGACTATCATTTTCGAGTGTTAGCGTATATTTTCCCTTAGCTAATTGTTTTACAGAAAGAGCAACATTGTATGAATTATTTATGCCAGGCTGAAGCCAATTACCAATGCTGATTAAAATTGCATTCGCATGAACATCATAAATACTTAATTTTGAATAACACCATTTCGTATTTGTATAATCCATTTTTCCAAGCAAACTATCGTTAACCAAATGAATTCTTCCGTTCGGCGTTTGAAATATTTTTTGCTTGATAACGTACCAGGGTATTGGTTCGTTTTTTAAAGTGCATACTAAGTTCTTTAGCGACATTTCTTTTTCTGAATTTGTACTAATGGCTGCACTTGTATGATTATTGCTGATTGCCCATATAGCTTGTTGTATGGAAGTCATATTAAGTTGTGCATAATTTAAATTCACATAGTTTGCGAGTTTTACTAAACTACTGTCTGCGAGCTTATTTGCTTTATAACCTAATGCATTTTTCGGACAAGCATCGTCACTTTCACAACAAA
>JABDBZ010000021.1 GCA_013288385.1 Bacteroidota bacterium | reverse complement strand
CAATGCAATTTCTGACGCTGCTTTTATTTTAAAGAATTCACTTCAGTATTTTCCAAAAAACACAATTCATTTGGTGGCTATTAAATTGATCGTGAATAATAGTCAATTAAACCAAAATCATAAAGGAATAGACAATACAAGGTATTTATTGACCAAATACAAAGAGCAATACATTGTTTGTTTAGATAATGGATTGATTTCATTAATTGATGAAGAATTTAAAGAACCTGTTTATCAAATTTTTTTTGAAGACAATACCAAGCATCAGTTTTTTTTGAACGATATTTTTATAGATGTGGCGCATCATTTATTGAGCAAAAAACCGATTAAAGATATCGCGATTGAAACAGACGATTTTTATAAAGCCTTTCAATTTAATAGTTACAAAAACGAAAATCAATTAAGAGGAAAAAATATTTACGTAGATGATTTTGGAAATGTTATAACCAATATTTCAAAAGAAGAATTTTTGAAAGCAAAAGGAAATAAAAATTTCGCAATTATATTACCGGGTACAGTTATAGAAAGAATTAGTGATACATATGATGATGCAAAATTTGGAGATGCACTGGCTTTATTTAATAGTTTTGGGTTATTAGAAATTGCAATTAACGGACGAAGTGCTTTTCAAATGTTACATCCGAGACAAATAGGAAAAGAGTTTGATTTTAATTTATTAATAGAATTCAATGATTAAACGAATTGTAAAAATGAGTTTTAAACCCGAGAACATTTCTGATTTTATTGAAGTGTTTAAAACCAATTGGAATAAAATAAAAAACCAGGAAGGTTGCGAACATGTTGAATTATTACAGGATGAATTAAACCCGAATATTTTTTTCACCTACAGTTTATGGCAATCAGAAGAGCATTTAAATAAATACAGAGATTCAGAATTATTTAAAATTGTTTGGAGTAAAACAAAAATTTTGTTTAATGATAAACCGGAAGCTTGGAGTTTGAAACAATTAGAGTTTTAATATCTAATAACCTTTCTTAAATTAAAAAGAAGGAATTTTATTATTTTGAATAACTGAGTCCTTCATAATTGAATCAATCGAATTTCTATATGTATCCTTTTGCAAACTATCTTTGTCTTTATTAATTTTTTGTGTGCTAGAATTGTTAAACACGTATGGATAAGAAACAAGACCAATAGTTCCTAATAATAAAATAGTACCAGTAAAAGCAATATTTCTGCTTGCGTTTGTTTTAGTAGAATCGGTTTTACCGCACTTTGGGCAAATTCCACTAATGCTGGTTATATTTTCTCCGCAATTGTTGCAATTAATTGAAGCCATTTTAATAATATAAACTTATACGAAAGTACAAATTATTTTTAAAAAAATAATCTAATAAACTTTAGTTTTAGTTTTCAAAAGGAATCTTAATTAAAAAATTTTTTGCATTGCAATTTTAAACCAACTTGTAAAATTGTTTGGTGATGTTTTTATTTCTTCTTTTAGATGATCCAAGCTAATCCATTTAAAACCATCAACCTCTTCTTTATTAATAATAGGATCTTTGTCCGTGTAACCAAAAAATACATGATCAAATTCATGTTCAGTTAAATTATTTTCAAATGCAGTTTCATAAATGAATGATGTTTTGTGAATTAAAGTGGTAGTCATTCCCATTTCCTCTTTCAACCTTCTATTTGCTGCCACAAGCGTATCTTCATTTGGATGCGGATGAGAACAGCAAGTATTAGTCCATAAACCAGCGCTATGATATTTTGTTAATGCTCTTTTTTGAAGAAGCATTTCGTTTTTATGATTAAAAATAAAAACAGAGAACGCGCGATGAAGCAATCCTTTTTGGTGCGCTTCTAATTTACCCATTGTCCCAATTGGTATATCGTATTGATCAACTAATATTACTTGTTCTTCTTTCATTCTTAAGTTATGCGATCACAAATATGCGAGAATAATTTTATATCATTCAATTTTACCTAAATTTGTATGATTATTAAAATTATGAGGATTGTTCTAAAGTTTTTAATGGCATTTTTAAGTATTGGCTTAGGTTTGATCTTTATCTATTCAGGCTATACAAAACTTGATCCTGTTATTGAAACCTTTGAGTTTACTTTTGTAGATATTGGAATTGGTAATTGGTATACGGCTCCTGTTATCGCCAGATTACTTATCGGTTTAGAATTTTTTATTGGTTTTCTTTTGATCATTAATTATAATTTAAAAAAGTTTACATTGCCATTAACAATTGGTTTACTTGCGTTTTTCTGCATTTACCTTACTCTCCAGATAATATTTAATGGTAATAATGGCAATTGTGGCTGTTTTGGTGAGCATTTAAGAATGACGCCTTTGCAAGGTATCATTAAAAATGTGATCATGATTATTGGTTGTATTGCAATTTATTTTATTTGGGAAGGTTGGTCGTTTAAATCAAACAAATTATTTTATTCTTTTTTTGCGATAACAACTTTAGCAATTCCATTTATTGTAAATCCAATTGAATATAGTTATTCTTCAAATAATTTAGATGAAAAAGTAAACTACCCATTAGATCTGGATCTTCTTTATAAACCAGAAGATACAAGCAAAGTAGAAATTCCGAAAAAAGATTTTAGAAAAGGAAAACAAGTTTTAGCATTTTTAAGTTTAAAATGTCCGCACTGTCGTATCGCCGCTAAAAAATTCAGATTAATCAAAAATAATAATCCTGATTTACCGATTTATTTTATTTTGAATGGAGATAAACAAGACCTGAAAGCTTTTTACGATGATACAAAATCAGAAAATATTCCGTCATCTTTTGCATTAGGTAAAACTTTCATGAACCTTGCGGGTGCGCATTTGCCAAGAATTTATTATATAGATAATTCGATTGTAATAAAAAAGGTTGACTACTACGAATTGAATCAATATAAAATAGAAGACTGGATTAAAGGTAATTAGAAACCTGTTCCAAAATGGGTTAAGCTTACTTTATGTGTTGGCTGAATAGTTAAAACAGGAATATTACTGATATCAACAATTTTTTGAGCATCTGTTCCACTAAAAAATTCGGTAACATTTAAAGCTGTTTTATTCATGATCATGATTAAATCAGTTTCAATTTTATTAGCATATTCAACTACCGTTTCCGCAATATTATCGCTCGGGATAGATTTATTTGTACAAGCTATACCTTTGCTTTTAATGAATTGTTTTACCTGATGTGAATAAGCAATTAATTTATTTTCATATGCTGCATCGCTAGGACTAAAAACAGCAAGAATTCGAATACTTGCACCAAAATAATGCGCAAATTGTACTGCAACATCCACCTTTTCACGTGATTCGTTAGAAAGATCTAAAGGTAAAAGTATGTTTTCGCAACCATCTCTATTTTCTTTGCCTCTGATCGTAATAATTGGACATGGTGCTTTTCTAATCAATTTACTAGCACTGCTACCAATAATGTTTCTAAAAGCCATGTGACTTTCTAAACCGGCAATAATCATAGTTGCCTTAATTTCCTCTGCAACTCTATCCGTTTCATCATAAATATCGCCTTTAACATTCATAAACTCACACGGAACACCACTTTCCTGCTCGGTTTGCTTAGTTAATTTAGTTAAAGCCTCATAGCTTTCCTCTCCACTTTTAGCATAAACATGCAATAAAACAATTTTAGAATGGGTATATTTAGCCAAGTTGTATGACTGTTTTATGGCCATTAGAGACTGTTCTGTGAAATCTATTGGAACCAAGATGACTCCTCTTTCTTTAACCTGCATATAATGTTAAAATTTTGTACAAAATTAGAAATTAATATCGTTCTGGCAATAGAAAAAGAGAGATTTGTTTGTTTGTTTATGGGATTTTAACGACATTTGCACCCTAAATTTTAAAAACAAATAAAATGGCAGTAAAGATTAGACTACAGAGACATGGAAAAAAAGATTCAGCTTTTTTTCACATTGTAGTTGCGGATGGTCGTGCACCTCGTGATGGAAAGTACATTGAAAAGTTGGGGGTTTATAACCCTACTACCAATCCTGCAACAATTAACCTTGATTTTGATAGCGCTTTGAACTGGATGTTAGATGGTGCTCAACCAACTGACACTTGTCGCGCAATCTTATCTTACAAAGGAGTTATTTATAAAAAACATCTTTTGGGTGGACTTAAAAAAGGAGCTTTGACTGAAGCACAAGTTGAACAAAAATTCAACAAATGGTTGCAAGACAAAGAAAGTAAAGTAAATACCAAAAAAGACCGTTTAGCTACAGATAGCACTAAGAAAGCTAATGAAAAATTAAAATCAGAAACTGCTCGTAAAGATTCAATTGCTGCTAAAAATGCAGCAAAAGTTTCTGTAAAAGCTGAAGCTGAGGAAACAGAAGCACCGGCTACTGAAGCTCCAAGCACAGAAGAACAAGCATAATTTTTAATAAATCATTTAAGAACCGTCAGAAATGGCGGTTTTTTTATTTTACATTTACTCTAGTTCATTTAGCCTTTTATGTACACATTAATTGCCGATAGTGGCTCTACAAAAACCGATTGGATCTTATTAAAGGACAATGAAATTGTTAAACAGGTTTTTACAATTGGCTTTAATCCTTATTTTCAAAATAAAGACCAAATATCAAATGCAATTTATGCTCAGCTTTTACCAAACATTGAAAACATAATTAACGACATTGATAAGATTTTCTATTATGGTGCGGGTTGTTCTAATCAGGATAACTGCAATATTGTAAAGCAAGGCATTGGTTCAATTATAAAAGTAAAAGCAATTTATATCTCACACGATTTGCTTGCTGCCTCGCGTGCTTTATGCTTGGATAAACCTGGAATTGCCGGTATACTTGGTACAGGAAGTAATAGCTGTTTATATGATGGAAAAAATATTTCTGAAAATGTACCTTCAGTTGGTTATATGTGGGGAGATCACGGCAGTGGAGCTAGTATTGGAAAACGTTTTTTGAATTATTATTTCAACGATGAATTGCCGACTGAAATAAAACTTGATTTTGAAAATCAAGGATATCATCGTGAAGAAATATTGAACAATGTCTATAAAAAAAATATGCCAAGTAAATATTTGGCATCAATGAGTTTGTTTTTAGGGAAGCATATCGATAACGACTTTATAAAAAAGATATTAGTTGAATGTTTTGAAGAATTCTTCACTTACCAAATATCCAAATACACCAACTCGAAAAAATATCCAATTAATACAGTTGGTTCTATTGGTTTTTTGTACAAAGATCTTTTAAAAATTGCCGCAACAAATAAAGGATATGAATTAGGTGCTGTTATTAAATCGCCATTAGAAGGTTTAGTAAAATTCCATCAAAATTTTACTGAATAGTTTATTTCGATGCCCAAATAATTTTAGTACTTGTTTTTTCACTTTTTAAGAAATGCTAAATAAATGAAAAAATTCATTCCACTAATAATTATAGAAGGTGCAACAGTAATGGTTGTTGAATTATGTGGTGCAAAATTAATGGCTCCGATATTTGGAGGGAGCTTGTTTGTTTGGGCTGCAATACTTGCCATCACTTTAAGTGCGCTTGCTTTTGGTTATTATTATGGTGGTGTTTTAAGCAGTAAAACTAATTTAAACAATAAGCTTTATCAGGTTATTGTTATTGCAAGTTGTTTTATTGCCCTCATGCCTTTTATCTCTTTTTATATTTTACCGTACATTTCTTATATCAATTTTAAAATAGCAGTTTTACTTAGTGCGTTTGTTTTAATTTTTATCCCAATTTTTTTATTGGGATGCACAACACCTTTACTTATTAGAATTAATACGATTAGTATAGAAACTGCCGGTTCTACAAGCGGAAAAATTTATGCAATATCTACTGTTGGAGGAATTGTTTCAACATTGCTTTGCGGTTTTATTTTGATTCCGTTTATTGGACTTAAGTTTACTTTATTGATTTTTGCTATTGTTCTTTTTTTAACCGGAACTTTATCGCTAAAGGTTTTTAAAATAAACTCAACATTAATTTTAATTGTAGTATTCGTTTTTTCAATAAAAACATATGCAAGGTCCCCAAATGCGTTGTATGCTAATTGTGGTGTTCTTGGCGAAATAGAAGTGACTGATTATAATCAGACTCATGTTAGACAATTATTGATTAATAAAATTGTGCAAACGGAAATGGATCTCAATTCAAAAACTTCAACTTCCGATTATATAAAAATGATTGATACACTTATCCCAATGCAAAAAGTGAAATCAAATGCTTTGATTCTCGGATTGGGAGGTGGATTGTTAGCTAATTTATTAGATAATAAAAACTACAAAGTGGATGGCGTAGAATTTGATGCAAGAATAATTGATGCCGCTAAAGACTTCTTTAATTTAAAAAATTCTATTAGTACTTATTGTGAAGATGCACGTTATTTTATAAATAACTGTAATGAAAAATATGATTTAATTATTTTTGATCTTTTCAAAGCCGAGGAACAACCCAGTCATATTATAACAATTGAGAGTTTAAGTAAAGTAAAGGAGATGTTGAATAAAGATGGTCTTATCGTTATCAATTGGCATGGATATATAAAAAAACCATTGGGTGAAGGAACTCAAATCTTATTGAACACATTAAGAAAATCACAATTTAAAGTTGTAATAAGATCGAGTTCAAGCAAAGAAGATTATAGTAATACATTAATCATTGCTAAAAACAATGATATATCTATAAATTCTTATTTGGAACCGGTTAACACAGATGATGAGCCAATTTTAGAGTTCGCCAATGCCAAAGCCAATTTGAGATGGAGAATGAATTATTTACGATTTTATCAAAACAGAAACTAAATATTAAATTGTATCTTTGCATACAGATATTTTATGGCACAATTAGTTATTTTTCGTCACGGACAAAGTACATGGAACTTAGAAAATAAATTCACTGGGTGGGTTGATGTTGATCTTTCAGTAAAAGGAATAGAGGAAGCCAAAGCAGCCGGTGAAAAAATAAGGAATTTCAAATTTGATTATGCTTATTCTTCCGATTTAATACGTGCGCAAAAGACACTAACTATTGCTTTAGAAGTTGCAAAGCATCCCTCCCTTACACCAATCTATAATAAGGCTTTAAATGAAAGGATGTATGGCGATTTACAGGGACTGGATAAAGCAGAAACTGCTCAAAAGTATGGCGAAGAACAAGTAAAAATCTGGCGTCGAAGTTTTGATATTCCACCTCCTAACGGTGAAAGTTTAAAGGACACCGCAGCCCGTGTATTACCCTACTTTGAAAAAGAAATAGTTCCGAAATTAAAAGCGGGAAAAAATGTAATCATTGTTGCCCACGGAAATAGTTTGCGTGCATTGATTATGCATTTAGAAAACATGACGCCACAACAAATTTTGGAATTTGAAATTGGAACAGCGCAGCCGCGGGTTTATGAATTAGACAAAGATTTAAAAGTTTTATCAGTAAAAAATTTATAGGATGTCGATTAAATTGTTAGATGAAAATAGTAAAGTTATTGCCGTTGATTTTGATGGGACTATTGTTGAGCATGCTTATCCTCAAATAGGCAAAGAAATGCTATTCGCTTTTGCCACATTAAAAGAGCTCAATAAAAAAGGTCACAAGTTAATTCTTTGGACATTCAGACATGGGGAATATTTAAACGAGGCAGTGGAATATTGTAAAAAAAATGGAGTTGAGTTTTACGCTGTGAATAAAAATTTCCCAGAAGAAGTTTGGGATGAAAATGTTTCACGGAAAATTAATGCAGATATATTTATTGATGATCGTAATGTTGGAGGTTTTTTAGGTTGGAGTGAAATATGGCAACTTTTACATCCTGAAGGTTTTGATTTTAATCATCAATTGCGAAACAGAGATGCGCATATGAATTATAATAAAGCAGAATCGTCATTCATTAAAAAATTGTTTGGAAAGAAATGATCTATTTAAAAACAAGAGAGGAAATTGAATTGATGCGCGAATCTGCTCTTTTGGTTTCAAGAACCTTGGGATTAATAGCTGCTGAAATTAAACCGGGTGTTACACCTTTGTATTTAGATAAATTGGCCGAAGAATATATTAGGTCAAATGGCGGTATACCTGCTTTTAAAGGTTATCAGGGTGCACACGGACCATTTCCTGCCACACTTTGCATTTCTATCAACGAAGAAGTTGTGCATGGTATTCCAAAGGATAAACCTTTGCTTGAGGGTGATATTATTTCGGTTGATTGTGGTGTAAAAAAGAATGGTTTTTTTGGTGATCACGCATATTCTTTCGCAGTTGGAGAAATAAAGGAAGAATTAAAAAAACTGTTACAAGTCACAAAAGAATGTCTTTACAAAGGTATTGAGCAAATGGTTTCCGGAAATAGAATAGGTGATATCAGTTATGCAATACAGCAACATGCCGAAAAAAATGGGTATGGTGTGGTTCGTGAATTGGTTGGTCATGGTCTCGGAAAAAATTTACATGAAGAACCTGAAGTACCAAATTATGGATCACGCGGCAATGGCCCAAAAATAAAAGAAGGATTAGTGTTGGCAATTGAACCTATGATTAATTTGGGAAAGAAAAATGTGAAACAACTAAATGACGGTTGGTCGATTGTTACAGCAGATGGATTGCCAAGTGCCCATTTTGAACATGATGTAGCAATTATTGATGGTAAGCCTGAAATCTTAAGTTCTTTCGCATTTGTGGAAGAAGCTTTAAATAAAAAGTAATCACTTTATTATTTCACTTTCTAAAAGTTCATTCAAGTAAAGTCGTTTTTTATTGTAAACAGCAAAAATAAATGCGTCCTTCAAATTCTTTTCTTTCAATCTTTTTAATAAATCATTTGCTTCGTTGAAAGTAGAATAATTACCCATGGTAAACCGAGTAATATAGTCGTCAAATGTTTCTCGAATAATAATTGGCATTCCTGCAACAGAATTATAATTAAAATTCTCTATGAATTTATACGCTCCAATTTGAACCTTATAGGTTAAGCCTTCAACTTTTGTAGAGCCATATTTGTCAGCGAACTTTTTGAGAGAAATTTTATTGTATGCCCTTAACATGGTCAGAAATAAACTATCTTGTTTTGTTTTAATAATTTTATCCAAATGAGCCGACATAAAATCAACGAAAACATTTACTGTATCATTCGCTTTATTTTTTTTAGTGTCTATTTCAATTATTTGTGGTGGAGCATCTTCTACCGTAAATTCCATTTCGTATTCTTCACCGGCTAATAATTTCAAACTAAATACGCCATTTGCCTTGTCACTTATAGCTTCCGGATAATATGAAAAATGTTTATTGATTGATTTAACAATTACATTGCCTGCTGATGGTCTGCCATTAACAGTAATAATACCATTTACAATAACTTTACTAAGTTTAGTGGTATCATCTTTCTTTTTATATAAATCAAATTCAGTTAGGTCGGGTAGATTTGCTTTTTTTCTTTTTTGTTCGAAAGAATATAATTCGGTACTAAGTTCTTTTAAAAATGGAATCCCAATACTTTCGTATTCATAAGAACCACTTCCAAAACTATTTCTGGAGTTTGTATATAAAACGGAGCTTAACATGAATTCAGTTTTCGTTTTATAATTTACAATATAAGCTACGTCAACTAAAAACCCATAAGAATAACCAATAACATTAAATACACGAAGCGAATCAGAGTCAATTTGTTTCACTTTATTTCCATACATAAAGTATTTTTTGAATGAATCGTGAAATGTTTTTGAGTTGTATCGCGGATAATCCGTTTCTCTTGGATACATGCCAACTAATTTTACTAAAAACTGCCAGTCATTTTGTGTTATGTTGAATTTTTGTTTTTCAGAAAGATGATTTTGAAAGAGTAAACGTTGAAGAATGCTATGAATGTTTGCCAATGGTAAATAATTTGAATAAGTGAAATCTTTTTTCTCAGAAATTAATTTACCTTTTTTATTATAAACATCTTCACCCAATACGATTTTACCTAATGGATTTTCAAACGGTTGATTTTTTAGATCTGCTTCTTGTTTATAAACCAAATTCATTTTTGTATCAAAAAAACGAATGGGATTCATTGAGTTAGCTTCGCCTTTGCAAGCAGGATCAAAACGATGAATAATTCTTGCATTTGGATAGCCGTAATGCGTTAACTTTTTCTGAATGTATTTTGGGTTTAGAAATTCGTAAACGCGACTGTAGCTAAAATTGTCACTTACCAAAAGCATTTTCTTTATGTAATGAGATAAACTTGGATAACCACTTTCCGAACTTGTATCTTTTATACAAGAAGTTTGACATGGATAAATATTATCCGTAAACATATAACTGTCTTTATTTAAATCACGAATATTTAATTCATTTATTTTTTCTAAAGCAAAAATAGAGCAAGGTAATTTTACCAAACTGGCACAATAAAAATAATTCGAACTATCCAATAAATAGGTGTGATTAATAAATGATGGATTATTATTGGCATCACGATTTATTTGAGTATAAATTATCTGTGGTTTATAAGTTGAAGCCTTATCAATAACATTCTTAAGAATAGGATTATGGTTAATAATAACTTCAAGTAATTTCGAATTCGACTGCGATTGGCAATTAATAAAAAGGAAAATGAATACTATATATGTTCTTATTTTCAACTATATTTTTTTAATGACCATGAAATTACTATTCTTATCTCTGTAATTATAACCCAAACCAAATCCCAACTTTTTTGCACCTTTTAATTTGTAAAGTGAATCTAAATCGGCTTGATAATTTTGTGTAAACATATTAATTGGCTTCGTGTATTCTCCATAAAAAGAAAATTGCCATTTATTTTTATCATTTGTGATATAATGAATTGCAATGCCACTATCATCCTGAACAATTTGATTAGTGTTCGCCAAAATTAATTTTCTAATTTCAGAGAATGCCGGTTTGTGCATCAAATAAGAAGCACCTTTTAAATAGGTAGTTTCAAATTTTAAATTATTGATATAACTAACCAAACCTTTATTTTTTATCAAACCTCCGTCACTCAGGTCTGTTGAAGTATAAGTGATCGTTTTTAATTTATTGTTTTTATCAATAGCAATTACTTCTATACTTTTATTTTTAAAGGAACTTTTACTTAAAACTAAAGTAGATTTTAAGTATTCTTTATTACCAAGTGTATCAATATGAAATGGTTTTACTGATACAATTGAATGTCCGGTTTTATTTAAGAAAAGTAATATCAAGTGAATAGTTCCATCTACATCGTTATTACGTAAATCTTCTTTCATACTAACCGTTCTGAAAAAACTGAATTTCAAAATGGCATTTAAAGATGAATTTATTTTTGTAAAGTAATTTTGAATAGAGTCGGAAATAATTGCTTTATCATCAATGATCGGCAAAGTTCCAACGGGTTCTAATCCAATAAGCGTGTATATATCTGCATCAGGAAATAGAGTTGATGAGTATAAAATGTCCGGACCAGAAAAAGGATAAAACAAATTCTTCGTTTTTCCATGTGTTGCAAATTCTCCGGCTACAAAATTTTTGATTGGTAATAATTTGGTTGAATCAAAACTTATCCAGCGTTTAGAAAAACTGGATGAGAAATTGGTAAAGCCCATTTTTTTTCTATACTCGGAAAACAAGTTGTAATTATATGTTGCATTTCCACTTATAAAATTCGCGAGATCATTAAGTGTATCATTAATTTTTGGTAAAACTACGGTTTCAACTGTTGGAGTATGTGAAACTTCTGCCACTTTTGTTGTATCAACTTTTAATGATTCTTTTTTTGTTTCTACGTCTTTGTTTTCACAACTGTTTAAAACTGTAATAGTAATTAAGGAAAATATAATCTTATGCAATTTCATTTTTTCTTTTTATCCAATCTAAGTGTTAAATAATAAAAACCTAAACCACTAATAACTGTTATCAAACCAAAAAGTGATTCAGTTGTTTTTTCAATCATTACATTAACCAAAATCCAACCAATAATTAATAAAAATAAAATTGGGGGAAGTGGAAATAATGGTGTTTTAAAAGGTCTTTCTACTTCACGCTTTTTATAACGGAGTATAAAAATACCAAAAACAGTTAAGAACGTGAAAAGATTTAATGTAAAACCTATATAATTTATAAGTGATTCAAAACTGGAGAATACAACCAGCAAAATAGCAATTAAAGATTGAAGGATAATTGCTAAATACGGAACACCATTTTTATTTGTGAGTGAAAGCGTTTTAAGTGAAGGAATGGCAGCTCCCATGCTTTGCATTACACGTGGACCAGCCAAAATCATGGCACTTATAGTTGAGATCAATAAAACGGCAATTGCCAAGCTCATGTACCTTCCAATATCATTTCCAAAAATTTGATTGGCGCTTAAATAACCCACTTCAATTTGCCCTTTTAATGTTTCAATTGGCGTACTATGAAGGAATACATAATTGATAAGCGTATAAATAATCATCACCAATAAGGTTCCAAAAAACAATGCTCGGGGTAAAGTACGATTTACATTTTTTATTTCTCCTGAAAGATAAGCCGCCGCATTCCACCCACTATATGCATACGTTACATAGATGAGCGATGTAGCAAAACTGCTTGAGAATATTTGATTTACTGATTCTTTATTTAAATTAAATGACATATCAAAATTAGGATGGTACGTGATTCCAAAGGCCACAAATAAAAGAATAACGCTCACTTTTACAATTGTAAACACACGTTGAAATGCACTACCGGATTTTAAATTGATAGAATGAATTGCGGTAATAATAAGAATTACACTTATTGCCAAAGCAACAACATTTACGGTTGGGTAAACAGAGTGTACATATTTCCCTAAAGCCATAGAAGCTGCTGCAATAGGGGCTGCAAAGCCTACCGTTACACTAACCCAACCACTCAAAAAACCTAAAGCGGGATGGTATAATTTGGAAAGATAATGAAATTCGCCACCGTTTTCAGGGTAAGCTGCACCAATTTCTCCATAGGTTAAAGCACCACATAATGCAAGCACTCCGCCAATGATCCATAAAGCTAATAAGGCCGATCCACTTTGAATACCCATGACCTGAAAACCCAGACTCGTGAATACACCGGTGCCAATCATGTTCGCAATAACAATAGATATTGCTGTGTTAAACCCTATTTTATGCACATTCATAATTAAACAACAATGAATTTTTTAGGGTTATTTTTTTGATCATGAATTTTAAATTAGTCGAACGACTGAGTTACGTTTTTGCTATTCTCAATAAGTTGCTGATACTGCAAAGGATTTAGATCGCTATAGTAATAATTGATAGGATTTGTTTTATTTCCATTTTTAATAACTTCGTAATGTACATGCGGCGCTGTACTTAAACCGGTACTTCCAACATAACCGATGAGTTGGCCACGAGTTACTTTTTGACCAACTCTGCAACCAATTCTACTCATATGTCCGTACAATGTTTCATACCCAAATCCATGATCTATCACCACATGATTTCCATAACCTTGAGCCATATTATCTGCTGTTTCCACAATACCGTCACCGGTTGCATAAATCGGAGTTCCTTGTACTGCTGTAAAATCCATTCCTGGATGAAATTCTTGTGTTTTATAAATCGGATGAGTCCTCCAACCAAACCCACTTGTAACAGCATGCGTTAAATCTTTTTTATTGATCGGCATAATTGCAGGTATGGAACTTATTAATCGCTCTTTGCTTTTTGCTAATTTAACTACTTCATCAAATGATTTAGATTGAATGTACAAACGTTTCGAGATTTTATCTAACCTTTCTGATGTACTTTTCATGAGCTCACCATTATCATAATTCTCAAATTCAGAATACTTGTCGCTACCACCAAATCCCGCATTTCTAATGTTTTTTGGTAAAGGTTCAGCTTCAAAAATGGAACGGTAAATATTATCATCGCGTTCTTGAAGATCGGCCAAAACCTGATCAACCATTTCCATTTTTTTGCTCAACAAATTATATTGCAAAGTCATGGCTTCAATTTCACGATTTTGTTTTTTTTCTGCTGGAGATGGTAAGAATTTTTTTGAAAGTAAAATAGTTAAAGTTGCAAAAACCAACCCGGTTGCCAAATAAGATGTCACGCGCCAAAACCCTTCCTTAAAAGTAATTTTTACTTTTTCGTAAGTTAAACTTTTCGTGTTAAATCTATATTTTACCTTATTCATTTAAAGGGTTCAAGGTACAAAAAATATGTTGTTTGGTCAAAATGCAATTCAAATGCAGTTTCATAAAATATTGTAAATAAAAGAAATCGAGTAATAGTTGAGAAGCTTGTTAGATTTGATTAAAAACACGAGGTTTCTTAGGTAAATGTGAATAAAAATTAAGCTCAAACATTCATATTTTCTTAAATTTGCAAGATTATTTTTATGGAAGCCAATAGAGTTCGACAAACATTTTTAGATTTTTTTAAAAGCAAGGGACATCATATTGTACCGAGTGCACCAATGGTTGTAAAAGGCGATCCAACATTGATGTTCAATAATAGTGGGATGGCTCCTTTTAAAGATATTTTTTTAGGAAACTCTCCAATTAAATATCCTAGAATTGCCGACACACAAAAATGTTTGCGTGTTAGTGGAAAGCACAATGATCTGGAAGAAGTTGGCGTGGATACCTATCACCATACTATGTTTGAAATGCTTGGGAACTGGAGCTTTGGTGATTATTTCAAAAAAGAAGCTATTTCCTGGGCATGGGAATTATTAATTGATGTTTACAAAATTGATAAAACGCGTTTATATGTTACTGTTTTTGAAGGCAGCAAAGAAGAAGGTTTAGCTTTTGATCAAGAAGCTTTTGATACTTGGAAACAATTTGTTCCCGAAGAAAGAATTTTAAACGGTAATAAAAAAGATAATTTTTGGGAGATGGGAGATATGGGTCCGTGTGGGCCTTGCAGCGAAATTCATTACGATGGAAGAAGCGACGAAGAGCGAGCAAAAGTGAATGGAGCGACTTTGGTAAATAATGATGACCCACAAGTAATTGAGATTTGGAATAATGTATTTATGGAGTTTGAAAGAAAAGCAGATGGTTCATTGATAAAATTACCAAAGCAGCATGTGGATACAGGAATGGGTTTTGAAAGATTAGTCAGGGTCTTGCAAAACAAACAAAGTAATTATGATACTGATGTTTTTTCGCCATTGATTCATAAGATAGAAGAATTGTCTGGTCACAGATACAATACTAAAGACGAAGATCATCACAAAAAAAATCTGCACATAAATATTGCGATGCGTGTTATTGCAGATCACATTCGTACAATTTCTTTTAGCATTGCAGACGGTCAATTACCAAGTAACACTGGTGCGGGTTATGTAATTCGCAGAATTTTAAGAAGAGCAATTCGTTATGGCTATCAAACATTAAATTTGAAGGAGCCATTCATGTATCGCATCGTTCCTGTTCTTGCTAATCAAATGGGTGAGGCTTTTCCGGAATTAATTTCACAAAAATTATTGATCGAAAAAGTATTAAGGGAAGAAGAAATTTCTTTTTATAAAACATTGGAGTTTGGTTTAAAACGTATCGATCAGGTTTGTATTGATGCCAATGCCAATAAAAGTAAAGTAATAGATGGTAAAGTAGTTTTTGAATTGTATGATACATTTGGTTTTCCTGTCGATCTTACCTCACTTATTGCTAGAGGATATAATTTAAGTATTGATGAAGAAGGATTTAATAAATATTTGAAAGAGCAAAAAGATCGTTCAAGAGCTGCAACATCAATAGATACTGATGATTGGATTTACACTGAGTTTGGTAAAAGTTTACAAGGAGAAAAAGAAACAGAATTTGTTGGTTATGATGAATATGAATGCGAATGTAAAATTGTTCGTTTCAGAAAAGTTAAAGCAAAAAATAAAGAGTTGTTTAATATTGTTTTAAATAAAACACCTTTTTATGCTGAGAGTGGTGGACAAGTTGGAGATACGGGAACAATAGAAAATGTAAATGAGAAACTAATTATTTTTGACACCAAAAAAGAAAATGGAGTCATCATACATTTCGCCGATCGGTTACCCGACAAGTTAGATGCCACATTTATTGCAAAAATTGATAAGGATAAACGAATACTCATTGCGAATAATCATAGCGCAACGCATTTGTTGCATGCAGCATTGCGAAAGGTTTTGGGAACGCATGTAGAACAAAAAGGAAGTTTGGTTAATAATGATTATTTACGTTTCGACTTTTCGCATTTTAGTAAAATAACGGAAGAAGAATTAGAAGAGATAGAAAAAATTGTAAACACCAAAATCAGAGAAAACATTGTTTGCAAAACACAATTGATGCCAATTGAAGAAGCAAAAAAAACCGGAGCTATGGCATTGTTTGGAGAAAAGTACGGGGATGTAGTGAGGGTTGTTACAATTGATAAAAATTATTCTGTAGAATTATGCGGAGGATCGCATGTAAAAGCAACGGGACAAATTGGTTATTTCAAAATAACATCTGAAGGTGCTGTGGCTGCCGGTATTCGTCGTATTGAAGCTATAACTTCTTTAAGAACAGAAGAGTATTTTAATGAGCAATCACATTTGATTTCTGAATTAAAAAATGTATTGAAGGGCAGTAAAGATATTGTAAAAAGCGTGAGTGTTTTATTGGATGAAAACGCAGAATTGCAAAAGCAATTAACGGTTTTTGTAAAAGAAAAAGCACAGCAAATAAAAAAGGAATTAAAATCTCAGATTGAAGTAAAAAACGGAATTAACTTTTTGGCAAGACAAATTAATTTTGACAATTCTGAAGAAATAAAAAATATTTTATTTGAAATTAAAAATGAAGTCGAAAATTGCTTTGTAGTAATTGGAGCTGAAATTAATGGCAAACCAAGCATTTCTGTGATTGTAAGCGATAATTTAGTGAAAGATAAAAATATGAACGCCGGTAATATTGTTCGCGAATTAGCCAAGGAAATTAATGGCGGCGGCGGTGGCCAGGCTTTTTATGCGCAAGCAGGCGGCAGTAAACCTGAAGGTTTGAAGGCTGCTATTGAGAAGGCAAAGACTTTGATTTGAATTTATGCTTTAAATCGTTATTGTTAATTTTATCAGGCGACTAAATGTTTTTTCTTAAATTAGATCAATAATTTAATAGTCTCATGAGAAAATTAATTTTACTGATATTGTTTTTTATTTCCTTTACTATCAAAAGTCAATATAATAATAATTGGCAGTTTGGAATTCAAGCTGGATTAAATTTCAGTACAACCCCTCCTACTTCATTAACGACTGGGCAAAGTCAATGTTATGACAACAACAGCTCTATCTCTGATAATAATGGTAATTTGCTTTTTTATACAGATGGATCAACTGTTTGGGATAAAAACAATTCAGTAATGCCAAATGGAAGTGGTTTGGTAGGGAGTTTTACTGCTGGACAATGCGCTGTAATCATTCCAATACCATGTAGTAATACAAAATATGTGATTTTTCATGTAACCGACTTTTCAAATCCAGGCTATTTAAATTATACTGTTGTCGATATGAGCTTAAATTCAGGACTTGGTGATGTTGTAGTGTCGCAAAAAAACATGTCATTAGGATCTGGGTGGACCGAAAAGCTCTGTGCGTATTATGACCCAACAGGTAATTGTTATTGGCTGCTAACTCATAAATGGATGTCAAATCAATTTGTGGCATTTAAGGTAGATGCATCAACTATTGCTACAACCTCTGTTGTTTCAGGTATAGGATCTGTTCTTAATTGCGGCACTGTTGGCGGAGCTCACGATGCGATGGGGCAACTAACTATTTCACCTGATGGTTCCAAAGTCATAAATGCTTTGACGTGTCAGGATAAATTCGAACTTTTTGATTTTAATAGTTCAACAGGTGCATTAAGTAATTCAATTTCTTTGAATGGAAATGCAAACAATGCATTTGGTACTGCTTTTTCATCTGATAGTAAAAAACTTTATGTGTCAGCTATTTTTGGATCACAGATATTTCAGTATGATTTAACTTCAAACAATCAGTCAAATATTCAGTCGTCCTTATTTAGTGTTTATAATACAATGGTTGGTGGATATAGTTTTGGGTACTTAGAATTAGGTCCCGATGGAAAGATATATGTTCCGAGACCTAATAGTTCATGGTTATCGGTAGTTAATAGTCCTAATCTTTCCGGAGCATCTTGTACGTTTTCTTATTCAGGTAAACAAATTGGAAGTGCGTCTTTGAAATGGGGTTTGAGTAGAATTGCATACAACATTCAAAGCAACAGTGCATCAACATTTTCTTTATCAAATCAAACAAACAGTGTTTCTTGTTTTAATTTATCTAATGGTTCTGCAACAATAATGCCTTCTCCAGCTGGATCTTATTCATATACATGGTCACCGGGAAATTTTACTACCCAATCAGTGAGTAGTTTGAGTTCAGGAATTTATACAGTTAATGTTTACAACGGGTGTTGGTCTAATTCAGTTTCTATTTTGGTTAATCAACCAACAATACTTAATCTTATTGTGTCTCAGCCTCAGACTATTTGTAGAGAACAAAGTGCCTTGCTGTCTTCAACATTGTCTGGTGGTACGCCTGCTTATTCTTATACTTGGACTAACGGATCTAATTTTTCAGGAACAAGTGTTTCACCAATTACCTTAACTGTATACACACTTACAATTATGGACGCAAATGGATGCATTGCTAATGCTGTTACAACGGTTAGTGTTGAAACTTGTGATTTTATTTCAAAAAATATTTCTGAAAATGAAAATCTTATTGTTTTCCCATCTCAAAGCAATGGTGAATACAATATAAAATCTGTTTTTAATAAAATCATTAAGGTAGAATGTTTTAATCTTCTGGGTCAACAAATAGAATTGGATTCAAAGGATGGATATTCTAAATTATCAATTATCGATGACTCGAAAGGATTATTTCTTTTTAAAATTTATACTGAAAGTAGATCAGTTATCCTGCGAAGAGTTTTAAAAGAATAAAATCTGATATAGTAAACCCTAGAATTTTAATTGTTAATACTATGTCTTTCATTCATAAACCATTTCTCAATAAGATACTTCGATCCTTTCTTAAACCTTTTGTTTCGTTTATCCCTAAAAAATTTCAATTTGCAATCAACGGTACTATCTCCATTCAATTGGATGAAAATAGGAAGATATTGTTTCACGCCAATCCAACTAGTAATGTATTTAATATGCTTTTTTGGGGGGGAATAAAAGGATTTGAATAAAATGAATACAAAATATTCACGAAGCTGGTTCCCCAATCAAAATTGTTTCTTGATATCGGGGCAAACATTGGCTATTATTCTTGTATTGCTAAAAAATTCAACCCAACCATTGATATTCATGGTTTTGAGCCAATGCCATCAGCAAATAAATATTTCAAAAATAATTGCTGGATAAATAATTTTCAAGATATAAAAGTCCATGAAATTGCATTAACCAATTTTAAAGGAGAAGCTACTTTTTATAGTAATGTCAATCCAAAGTTTCCTAACGAAAAAGATTTTTTATACGGTGATAATAGTTTAAACAGCGAAGCAACCGGAAAAATATCACGAATTGAAATCAAAGTAAAGACGGATACATTAGATAATTTCATAAAGGATAATTTTAAATCTGATGACAAAATAGATCTCATTAAACTCGACACTGAAGGTACTGAGAATTTGGTTTTAGAAGGTGCTGTAAATGTTTTAAAAGAGCACCGACCAATAATCATGTGTGAGGTGATCAAAGGATTTATTGAGCGTGAAATGGAAGTTATTCTATCTAAATACGATTATCTTTTTTTTGAAGTTAACGATAAAGGTTTAACCGAAGTTAAAACTCTAAAGGTTGATAGTGGTAAACTCGATTTCTTTTTTGTTCCCGTAGAAAAAATATCACTCGTAATGTCTCTTCTCATTAAGAAATAACATAATCAAAAGATTTCTTTTTACCAAGTTTAAGCGTTTTTTAATCTACTATTAATCAATCATATATATTTTAATTCACCTATTATTTTATTCTAAAAAATGGTATCTTTAAATATTATTAATGATGAGTTTTTATTATGAGTGAATTTGAGGATGATGGAATGAATGACAAAGAGTTTGAAGAGACTTTGAGGCGTTTTGAGAACATGATCAATACAGGCGAGGTTTCTTTTTTTGATGTTGACGAATTAGAAGAAATCATCGATTATTATATGCAATGGCTTAATTATGAAATGTCAAAAAAGGCTATTGATTATGGTGTCGAGCATTATCCATATTCAACAATTTTGAAAATTAAAAAAGCTCAGTATCTCTCAACCCAACATTTTACACACGAAGCTCTCAATTTATTAAATGAAGTTGAACAAATAGAACATAATAATTTCGATTTGTATATGTCACGTGGTTACATATACAGTCAAATGGGGCTCGGAGAACAAGCAATTGAGAATTTTAAAAAAGCAATTCCACTCGCTGAATTTAAAGATGAAGTTTATGTTGCCTTAGGGATTGAATTTTTAAATGAAGATAAACCGGATGATGCTTTGTTTTATTTTAAAAAGGCAATTAAAACAAATCCCAAAAACGAAACAGCCTTAAACGAAATTTCGTTGTGTTTTGATTTAACCGGTAAAAGCGAAGAATCAATTACATTCTTTAATAATTATATTGAGAATAATCCTTACAGTTATTATGCTTGGTTTAATTTAGGCTTAGCATATGGAAGAATGAATTTATTTGAAAAAGCAATAGATGCTTATGATTATTCAATAGCGATAAATGAACAATTTAGTTCGGCGTATTTTAATAAAGCAAATTCGTTGGCGCAATTAAAACGTTTTCAAGATGCAATTGATGTTTATAAAGAAACTTTTAAGTATGAAGATGCCGATCCTATAACTTATTATTATATCGGTGAGTGCTATGAAAATTCTGAAAATTTTGAAAACGCCTTAGTTTATTTTAATAAATGCGTAAAGTTAGATCCTGCAAATGCAGATGCATGGTTGGCTATTGGTGTTTGTTTAGATTCCCTTAATCGTTTAACAGAAGGTATCCACTATGTGAAAAAAGCAATTGAAATAAATCCCAATGAAGCTGAATATTGGTATGTATTTGCAGAAGTACAGCAAAAATTAGGCTTCCAGGAAGAAGCTGCATTAGCATATCAACGCGTAATAGAATTAGATTATCAGGAATTTGATGTGTGGTTAGATTATAGTAAATTGATGCATGAAGCAGGTTATTTCAAAGAAGCGCTTGAAGTTATTCAAGAAGGAATCAAGCATTTTCCGGATGTATCTTTATTATATTATCGTTTGGGAATTTTGCTTTTAGAAAGCGGACATAAGCAAGATGCCATGTCGGCTTTTGAGAATGCATTAAGATTAGATTATAAAGAGCATGAGTGTATTTTTGAATATGCGCCCGCTCTTGAAAAAAACAAAGAATTATTGCAGTTAATTAATCAATACAAACGATAACATGGCTACCAAATATAATTTTGACCTTGAACATATTCCATCAAGAACAGAGAGACCAAGAACTTCAGGATTGACAATGGTAATGGATAAAGGTTTATCGATTAGACAGGCAGAAGATTTCTTGTCGATGTCAACTGATTTTGTTGATTTTGTGAAATTGGGTTTTGGAACATCTTTAATCACAAAAAATTTAAAGGAAAAAATAAAGCTATATCAACAGGCTGGAATGAAAGTTTATTTGGGAGGTACATTGCTTGAAGCATTTATTATTAGAAATAAATTGAATGATTATATCCGTTGTATGGAGGATCTTGGTTTAAATTGTTGCGAAGTGAGCGATGGAAGCATAGTACTTGATCACAATAAAAAATGCGAGATCATTAATCAATTGGCAAAAAATTTTACCGTAGTGAGCGAAGTTGGAAGTAAAGAAGAAGGTGTTATAATTCATCCTGCAAGATGGATTAGTATGATGCAAAATGAATTAGAAGCTGGTGCGTTTAAAGTAATTGCAGAAGCAAGAGAAAGTGGTACAGTTGGGATTTTTCACAAAAACGGAAGCGCACATACTTTACTCATCAATAGAATTGTAAACAAAGTAAAAATTGAAAATATACTTTGGGAAACACCTCAAAAAAGTCAGCAAGTATATTTCATAAAATTATTCGGGGCAAACGTAAATCTTGGTAATATTGGTTACGAAGATGTGATTCCTTTAGAAACATTGCGTTTAGGATTAAGAGGCGATACCTTTTTTACATTTTTACCCGAATCAATGAAACAAGAATCATAAATTAGTTTAAGTTTATACAATGAAAGAAATTACGGTACAGGAGCTAAAAAAATTAATTGATAGCAAAGCAGATTTTCAATTAATTGATGTTCGTGAGGAACACGAATATGATGAAGCGAATATAAATGGACATTTAATTCCACTAGGTGAGATTTTAGATCGCGCCAGTGAAGTAAATAAAGATAAACAAGTAATAGTTCAATGTAGAAGTGGAAAGCGCAGTGCAACTGCAATTCAGGCCTTAGAAACCAATTTAGGTTATACGAACTTGTATAATTTAAAAGGTGGTATTTTAGCTTACATTGAAGAAATTGGAATCTAATGAGTTCTTAATTAAAAACTAAACATTAATAACTAAAAACTCATTTATGCTCGAATTATTTAAACATATTTTACATTTAGATTTTGATTGGTTGTTTGCCAATTTTGGTACCACTATTTATGTTGTATTATTTTTAGTTATTTTTATTGAAACCGGTTTAGTGGCAATGCCTTTTTTACCGGGTGACTCTTTATTATTTACTGCTGGTTTATTTGCACGTTCAGGCCATTTAAATATGTCCTACTTATTAATTTTGTTATTTATCGCAGCTGTTTTGGGCGATAATAGTAACTATTGGATTGGTAGAAGAATAGGAATTAAGATATTTGATTTAAAACTTCGAGGAAAATCGTTGGTAAAAAAAGAATATTTAGATAAAACACATGTATTTTTTGAGAAACACGGTGTAAAAGCCATAATCATGGCTCGTTTTGTTCCTATTGTAAGAACCTTTGCGCCGTTTGCTGCTGGCATTGGAGAAATGAATTATAAAAAGTATTTAATGTTTGATTTGCTTGGTGGTGCTTTATGGATAGGTTCTTTAACTACTGCGGGTTATTTATTAGGCGAAGTTGAATTTATTAGAAAGCATATTGATTTAGTTTGTCTTGCGATTATTTTTATATCAGTATTACCAATTATTTTAAATGTTTTTAAAGCCCGGATGAATAAAACTAAATGAGATTTAATTATTTAATTTTAATAACTCTTCTTGTTTCAATTTCGTCTTGTTCTGTAAAGAAAAGAACATATCGCTCTGGGTATTACATCAACTGGGCTTTTCATAAACAGAAAACAAAAGAGTCGGTAGATCCGGAAAAAAGAATCGTAAAAAATAAGGGGATAATTACGAGTGTAGATACAAGTTCAAACTCAACAAATACTTTAAAGGTTGAAAAATTATCTGAAGAGAATTATTTAGCGGGTGGCATTGAAAAACAGTTTTTAAAAAGTGACAAAAAAGCAAAAGCGAGTTTAATAAACGATGATGCTTGTGGAGATCTTCTTGTATTTAAAACAGATGAAATTGTAAAAGTGAAAGTTTTAGAAATTGGTGATGAGTCAATCAAATACAAACGATGTGATAATTTGGAAGGCCCAACCTTCATTGTTTCTAAAGCTAAAATCCGTGAAATTACCTATGTAAATGGTTATACTGAATACTTTAATAGTGCCCCTTCCTCAGTAACTCCTAATTCAAATAGTAAAGGAAACAATAATCATGTTCGTCCCAGAACCCATGATTTGGCGATTATAGCACTTGTCTTTGCAATTTTAGGGTTATTTACCCCAATTGTTTTTTCTGTAATTGGCTTGATCCTTGCCCATGACGCTCAGAAAAAAATATTGGCGGCTCCAAATATTTTCGAAGGGCTTGATGTAGTAAATGCGGCTCGAATTATTTCTATAATTGGTTTAGTATTATGGTTGCTTGTCATTCTACTTTTTTTATTCATTTTGGCTGTAGTCGCTTCTTTTATTTAAGTTCTATTTTCACATTTATTTTGAATAATATTCTATGAAATAGTTTTAAATTTGATTTATGGCTTCACGATTGTTTTTTATTTGTTTGATCGGGTTGATAACTGTTTCATGTTCAGTTAAAAAAAGGGTTTATCAAAAAGGTTATTATGTTGATTGGGCTTTTAATAAAAAGAAGTCTAATAAGGAAATCGCTCAAACGAAGTCGGCAGAAAAGGTATCAAACCCAGAGACTTCAAAAATAAATGAGGAAATAGAAACCATCACTGCTAATTCTGAAAAGGGGATAAAGAATTTACATTTACAAAAAAACAAAAATCTTCTTTTACCCGGTGATACATGTGGAGATCAGATTTTTTTTAAATCAGGTGACATAATCGTTGCAAAAGTTGTAGAGGTTTCCGAAGATAAAATTAAGTACAAACGTTGCGATAACTTAACTGGCCCTCAATTTGTAGTTTCCAAATCCACTGTACAAAGAATAAAATATGCTAATGGAATTACAGAAGATGTTATTACTTCGCCAAACTATGCAATACATAATAATAATAGAAATAATAATAATAGCAATAACAATAGCAATGACAATGGTTACAGTGGCCCTAGAAATATTCATCCAAAAGCAGTATGGGCTTTAGTTCTACTCTTGTTATCTTTTATACCTTATACACTGGGAATTCCAATAATCATAAGTTTAATTCAAGCTTCTAAGGCAATTAAAGAGATTAACGCAAATCCAAAAATGTGGAGGGGGTTGATTCTTGCAAAGGTAATTCGAATGATCGATATTATTATATTAGGATTGGTAGCGCTAGCATTAATTATCATTATAGTAGCTTTACTTGGAATAATTTGAAAAGTATCCTTCAGTGTTTTTTCTTATTTTAATTTTATCTAAACTTGTTCTCTGAAGAAGCTAATACTTTAAGAGAAATTTATATCTTGATCAAATTAATTATTTAAATGAGTAATAAAAAATTAAAAATAATTTTTATGGGAACTCCTGAATTTGCAGTTGCAAGTTTGGATATTCTTGTAAAAAATAATTTTAATATAGTAGCTGTGATTACCTCGCCAGACAAACCTTCCGGAAGAGGTCAAAAAATTCAGATGAGTGCTGTAAAAGAGTATGCATTAAATCATCAGCTTAAAATATTGCAACCAACTAATTTAAAGGATGAGCAATTTATAAACCAATTAAAAGAGTTAAATGGGGATCTTCAATTAGTAGTTGCTTTTAGAATGTTACCTGAAGCGGTTTGGAATATGCCTCTAATGGGAACATTTAATTTGCACGCATCCTTATTGCCAAAATATAGAGGAGCTGCACCTATTAATTGGTGTATTATTAATGGTGATAAAGAAAGTGGTGTAACAACCTTCAAACTCACTCATCAAATTGATACAGGAAATATTTTACTCCAGGAAAAAGTAATGGTTAATGAAACAATGACTGCTGGTGAATTACATGATGTATTAATGAATGTTGGAGCTGAACTCATTTTAAAAACGGTAAAAACGATTGATGATAATGCGTATGAAAAATCCGAAATTAATTTTATAAAACAAGATGATTCTCTTGCAACACATGCACCAAAAATTTTTAGAGAAACTTGTAAAATTAATTGGAACCAGAAAGCTAAAAAAATTTATGATTTGATAAGAGGCTTAAGTCCTTATCCAACAGCTTATACAGAGTTTATTGATACAAATGGAATCACACAAACATTGAAAATATATAACACTATTGTACTCGAACAAAAAAATGATGAAGCTCTGTGTGGTGCGTTAATAACAGATAACAGAACATATATACATGTGAAATGTAGCGATGGGATTTTACAAATTAATGAATTACAATTGCAAGGAAAAAAGAGATTGAGTGTAAAAGAATTTTTAAACGGGAATAAATTTAGTGAAGACATTGTCTTTAAATAGCTGGTATTGTTCGTTTAGAGAGCCCCTATCGTCTATAAAGCAGCTATATTAACAAAATAGGGTAGTACACTGTTCAAAACCCTTGTTATAACACGGTTTCAGCCAATAGTTATTAACAAAAGGCCTATTTTTCAACAAAACTAGTGTTTTTTGGTCTGTATCACTTGACAAGAGTGGAATATGCAATATATTTGTTACGAATTAATAATTGTTTAACCCTTAAAAAAAAACAAAATGAACAAAGCAGAATTAATTGATGCAATTGCATCAGGTTCAAAATTAACAAAAGCTGACGCTGGTCGTGCTTTAGATTCAACAATTGATGCTATTCACAAAGCATTAAAAAAAGGTGACAGAATTGGATTAGTAGGATTCGGTTCTTTTACAGTTGCTAAACGTTCAGCACGTATTGGCCGTAACCCACAAACAGGAAAAGAAATTAAAATTGCTGCTAAAAAAGTAGTAAAGTTTAAAGCTGGTTCTGATTTAGCAGGTTCAGTAAACAAAGGAAAATAATTGTAACCACAATTAAACAAAAAAAATCCCCACATATTGTGGGGATTTTTTTTTAATACAAAATGATGTTTAAAGTTCCTTCATCAACACTTGATAAATTTTAATCATCCCTTCAATATCTTTTTTGTGTACCTTCTCTGATGGCGAATGTACATTTTGCTCTGCTGCGCCAACAAAGCACCAATCCCATGGATTTTCACAGAACTGTAATTCTTTTGCATCACTTCCGCCGCTGCCTTCTACTTCTAATTGATAAACCAGTTTATTCTTTTTTGAAATGGAAATAATTTTATCTAAATAACTTCTTCTAGGTATTAAACTATCGCGCAAAGAAATTACAGGACCTTTTCCTGGGAATACACCATCACTAATCCACGAAATATCAGAAATTAAAGCTTGATGAATTTTATATTTTTGATGAATATATTTTTGAAGATAACTTACACATCCGCCGCCATGCTCTTCATATGTAGTAAAAACAATTATACCATCTTTAAGTGTTTCTGCAACTTTTAAAGCGTTATAAACGCCTAATCTATTGTCTAAATAACACGATTGAATAAAATTTTTGTCTTCTTTCCAATTCTGTTTAAATACTAATTCGGTGCCACGTTCAAAATCACGTTTACCTTTGTAAGTGATTTCTCTGCCATGTTTTTCTTCTTTTACGTGTAAGCTTACTGTTTGAGTACCTTTTGTATCTGTACCAACTAATTCAAATCCTTGTGATGTAACTGGCCCTCCAATTTTCACTAATTGATTTCCGTAGCGAACTGTAAAACCAATACTGTCTAAATGTGCAAACATGGCAGTACGAGGTTTCCCAAATACTAAAATAATATTATCTTGAAATCCTTTTCCATGTATTATTTTGTGTTTGTGTTTCCAGTTTTTAGAATTTTTTGAAATGTAATTCAAGATAAACTCTTTCATTTTGACTTCATTTCCACTTGGAGCATGAATACCGCACATTGTTTTGATAAGTTGATATTCTGATTTTTTTTGATTTGCCATAAAATTAAAATGTTTTTAAATAAGTGAGTTTGGAATTGAAAATTTGTTTTATTCTTTCTTCCAAATTAGTTGATAGAGATTTTTTAATATTGAAAACGAGTGTATAATTTTCAGAATAATCCTGAGTGATAATTATAACTTGTAGATCTTTGCAAAGTTTCATAACCGAGTTTACATCGTTCACTTCAAATATAAGCTTATATTGGAAATAAATAAATTGTTCAATGATTTCCGAGTTTTTGATGACATCTGAGGCAGCAGTTTTATAAGCGTTTATGAGTCCGCTAACACCCAGTAATGTTCCACCAAAATAACGTACTACAACAATTAAAACATTTGTCAAATCGTGATTTTGAATCTGTGAATATATTGGTTTTCCAGCACTATTGTTAGGTTCGCCATCATCATTAACCCGCCATGCTTCTTTGTCTGCACCTAATCTCCAGGCGTAGCAAAAATGGTTTGCACCAACATGTTCTTTTTTAAGCTGGGATAAATGAATTTTGATTTCCGTTTCTGTTTTTATGGGATAAGCATACGCTATGAATTTACTTCCTTTATCTTTAAAAATGCCAATTGCTTTTTGTTTGATAGTGAAAAAGGAATCTGAAAATAACATTTCAAAATAAATTAATTCAAATTGAAGCCCAATACAAATTTGTATACCAAGTTACCTTTGAGATCACTGAGAGCATAATTGCCGTATCTATAAAAAACACCAACTCCAAAAGTGGTTATTCCGCTTTGGTATAAATTTTTTAATCTAAATCCGGTTTCGGTATATATTTTGTGAATATCGTTTAGTTCAATGTAAGTGAGTCTTTCAGGGTTTAATAATTTACCGTAGCCCGCATTGTGTAGAAACTCTAATTCAGGATTGCAATATTTGTTTTTCTTTAAAAATTTACCGGTGTTGTATGAAACAAATAGAGAAACGTATTGTGTGCTAATGAACTCATTGAAATACATTGTTTCAAAAGAATTTTCCGCACTAATATAGTAAGTGTTCTTTCTGCTTCCATTATTATTTGATTGATAACTATAAGGAACATTGCCAAATACTTTGCCGGCTAATAATTGATATGCAATGTAACCTCGCACTTTAAAAAATATTCGTTGATCGATTCTAAGATCCAATTTTTGGAAACTGAAAGTGTTTGAATAATTGCCAACTGTTACAGGCACAGTTTGCGAATAGTTTAAATAAAAACAAGGCCACTTGCTCCCAAGTGATAACAAGCCAAGAAAAGATTCTGTGAATTTTTCAAACGGCCATATTCTTAGTTGTATTCCAGCTTCATTAGAAGTAAATGTATTAATATTATCATTGAAAAGCTTTTCTACACTTCCATAACCTGACCTAGAAGTTCTTTGTGTTGTTGAAAAATAAACGCTGCTTTTTATGAAATTATTTATTGGAGCATTAAAAGATATTTTTCCGAAAGCGGTTTTATCCATAACCCCAACTAAATATGATCTTATATTTTGAGTTGTGAGTAAAGATGTATTATCACTTAAGTAAGTTGTGTTTGCTGTTTCTAAAAGATCTCTTGCTACTTCAGCTTTTATATTTACACTTTTACTTTCGGTTAAATTGAGTTGAAATTGGCCGCCATATTTCCAAGCCTTGTCAGTAAACCCATAACCTGCATATCCACCCATGGAAGCCCATTTGGTTAGTTTATCATTGGTTACCAATCCTGCGCCGAGTCGAGTGCCCTCATAATCATTCACTCGTATAATTTTCCGAAGATCTAAACTAACCAAGCCAATAGGAATTTGACCTGTGCTTAATATTTTTATTAATTTAAGTTTTTTTTCAAAATTTTGTTTCTTTCCAATACTGTCAATAACAGAATATGTGTTTTTTTCTTTTGCGGTTAAACTATCTCTTCTTTTATTGAGCCAATATTCTTCTGATTTTTCATCATAACCTTTTTCATTTATGACTTCTATGTTTTTCTTTTTGATTTTAACGGTCGAATCTAAATTTATATCACTGACATATAATTTGCTCACGCATTTCATAATTCGATTATTGGCATCATCCTTAGAGGTCGCAGTTACGTTATTAAATAAAATTTCGGTCACCAATTGTGTAGGAAACCATTGCTTATCGTTTACTTTACTATATTGTTGTTGAATTTTTACTGTATTGGATTTCTTTTCATCATCTGCTGGTTGGGCTACTACGTTTGCTAAAGCGTAGTTGTTTTTATTTAAATA
>JABDBZ010000020.1 GCA_013288385.1 Bacteroidota bacterium | reverse complement strand
ATTTTAACTTTGCGTTTTAAATCTGATCCATCAGTTAATTACGCAGGCTGGGATGCAACTCTTTCATGCTTTGTACCACCAACATGTTCTGGTACACCGTCTTCAGGAATAGCTTCCATATCATCTCCAAGTGGTTGTCCTACATCTCAATTCATAGTTAGTGCAACTGGAATTTCTACGGGCTTAGGTATTAGTTATCAATGGCAATCAGCTCCTGCAAGTTCTGGTCCATGGTCAAGTATTCCTACTGCAACTAATAATGCTTATACAACTTCTACTTCTACAACTACCTATTATCAAATGGTAACAACATGTTCAGTTAGTAGTTTATCTGCAACAACTTCAGTTGTATCATACTCAGTTGTAAATCCTGGTCCATGCGTTTGTAATAACTACGGCGCTTCATCAGCACAATTTATATACGATGAAGAAATTTGGAATGTAAGTTTTGGTACATTAAATAATACAAGTAATTGTACAACACCGGCTCCTGGTCCTGGTTCTGCATTAAATTTATACGCTAACTATGCAGGTTTTGTGAGTGCACCTACGGTACTTCAAGGTCAATCTGTTCCGTTTAATGTTAATGTAAATACTTGCGGTGGTTGGTATGGAATGCAGTTTAGTATTTATATTGACTATAATCAAAATGGTTTATTTACTGATCCGGGAGAATTAGTTTACACTAATGCAAATGCTATTCAAGGAAATAATACAGGAAATATTTTAATACCAAACACAACTGGTATTGGTACAACAAGAATGCGTGTAGTAGCTGTAGAAGGTGCTGCTCCCAGTCCAACAGGAACATATTTTTATGGTGAAACAGAAGATTATTGTATTGACATTCAAGTGCCGGTACCTTGCGCAGGTACTCCATCAGCAGGTATTGCTTCAATTTCTACACCAACAGGATGTATTAGTGATGTGTTTAATTTAAATGCATCGAATATTACAAATGCATTAGGTATTACTTACCAATGGCAATCAGCTCCATCAGCATCTGGTCCGTGGGCAAATATTGCAACTGCAACTAACGTAGCCTATTCTACAAGTACATCAACTACAACTTTTTTCCAAATGGTAACTACCTGTACTAATAGTAGTCAATCAGCTACCACATCAGTAGTTTCATACACACCGTTCAATTGTTATACAATGAGTAATACAACAATTACAACTTGTGGTGGTACACTTTATGATTCCGGTGGATCGAATAATAATTACCAAAATAATGAAGACTATACATTAACAATTGTTCCTTCAACTGCGAATGCAAGTGTTACATTAACCTTCAATGTATTTAGTACAGAGAACACTTATGATTATTTGTATGTGTATGATGGTAACTCAACAGCTGCACCATTAATTGGACAATATACAGGCAATACATTACCACCAAATATTACTGCAAGTAATGCTCAAGGTATTTTAACTTTAGAATTTACTTCTGATTTTAGTAATACTGATATTGGTTTTGATATTGCATTATCATGTTCTACTACTTGTTTAGGTCCACCTGCTGCACCATCTGCTTCAGGCGCTGTAATTTGTTCGGGTAACTCAACTACACTTACAACAATAGTAACAGGAACCGCACAATGGTATGCAACGTCAACACCAACTGCACCAATTGCAACCGGAACATTATTTACTACGCCAATACTAAACTCTAATACTACTTATTATGTTAGAGATACTGCAGCTTGCGGCGCAAGTAGTTTAACAGCCGTGAATGTAACTGTAAATACAACCCCAACATTAACGGCTGTTTCATCAAACAGTGCAATTTGTATTGGCTCAAGTGCAACACTCACTGCTTCTAATGTTGATACATATACCTGGAGTACAAATGCAACTACTTCTGTAATTATTGTTTCACCAACTGTTACAACTAATTATTTAGTTACAGGTTATTCTTCTTTGTGTAATATAACAGAAACAGCAAATGTAAATGTGGGTGTTAATCCATTGCCGACTGTATCTCTCACTTCAAGTGGTGTTTCAACAATTTGTGCTACACCTGGAAATATAGCTTTGGTGGGAACTCCAAGTGGTGGTGTATATAGTGGTGTTGGTGTAACAGGTAATTTACTAAACATAACTAACCCCGGAACATTTACACCAATGTATTCTTATACAAGTAGTGTTACAGGTTGTTCAAATTTTGCAGTGACTTCAGTTACAGTTGTTCTTTGTGGCGGCGGCACAGGTTTAAGTACGCAGAGTTCAACAATTGGTTTAAGTGTAATGCCTAATCCTAATACCGGAATATTTAATATTGAAACCAACTCGTTTGTTGTTAAAACAATTGAGCTAACAGATATTACCGGAAGAGTTGTACACTCCGAAGTTTCTGATCTATCAACTATACAAGTAAACATAAATGAATTAGCAAATGGTATTTATTACTTAAGGGTAAATTCTACAAACGGAACCAATATTATCAAAGTGATAAAACAATAGTTTTCATGTCCTAAGTTCTAGTTATACAAAAAACCCCTAACAATTTTTTAGGGGTTTTTTGTTTTAAATTACTTCCAATAATTTTTCATCAAATCAGAAACCCAAGTTGGTTGTTTTATTTCTCCTTTAGGTTGAAACTCTTTAAACACAGGTTTGATATCTAAGATTGGTGTTCCATCAATAGCATCTAAATATTTTACTTTTAATGTGCGACCATTATGTTGGAGCAATTCAACGGTGCATAAACCAATTGAGTTGGGACGATCTTTTTTACGTTGTGCAAAAATGCCCATCAATGGATAATTGGGATTACCACGTGGTAGACCTGAAAAAACAATATTGTTCTTTTCTACTTGATTAAAAAAATAAATGATTTCAAGATGCGAGAATTGAGATATATTTTCAAAAGCTTCTGTTGGAATATTTTCAGCTAATTCAATTTCTGAAATAATTTCCTCCCAAGATCATCCGTTGGAACTGTTCGCGAATTTTTTACAGTTGCAATTGAAGTAAGTCTAATTTCCATTTACTATTTTTAAAGAAGGCTCTTTATTACGTTATTATTTCTCTTTAAATGCAATTATGAGCATTACTTCTCCCGGCACGCTCATGCGATAAACACCAACTTTTTCTAAAGCACATTTATCAATAACACAAATCCTTTTAAATTGCTCTTTAAAATATTCCTTAGTTATTGGAATTTTTGTTTGAAGAATTTCAGCAAACTTAGATCTCAATTGAGTAGAATAATATACATCACATCCATCCGTTAAATAAGATGCCAGTGTGTATGTTTTTTCTTTTAGAGTTGTATCCGCTTCATAAATAAAATCGCAAGCATCTGATTTTATTTCTTGAACTTTTTTTGTTTGCGCTTGACTATAAACGAAACCGGTTGAAAGAAAAGTTAATATTAAAATTTTTGACTTCATTGAATAGGAAAATTTTATTCTATTATAAATATATAAAATAATTAAAAGATTATGAGAACAAAATCCGCGTGAACTGGTTTATTTAATTTGCCTTGCAGCATTGTGAATTCTAAGAATGGTTATCTTGCCTTTCTGTAGCCGGTAAAAAATTCGGTAATTACCTTCAATTAATTCCCTTACTTCAGGGACATTTTTTTCTGGCACCATGCGTCCAGATTCAGGAAATTCGATTAATTGGTCAACTCGTCTTATTAGTTTAGAAATAAATCGAGCGGCATAGAAAGTTGAATCAAGTGAAATATAATCGTTAATAGCCCGTAAGTCTTTTAGCGATCTTTTAGTCCAGTTTATTTGTGCCATTTAGCTACCATTTTTTTCACCTTGTCATGGCTTATGGTCTTACCGGCTTTTGCCTCTTCCATTCCTTCGTTAATTTTTTCAATTACGATTAGGCGTTCAAGAAAGTCGTCTAGATTAAATTTACTAGGGAGCTCGTTTAGGGCATGAATTATTGTTGATTTTTGCATGATATAAATTTACGAAAATAATGAAATTAATCAAAATGTCTTGAGTATACTGCTCTCATGGTTTTAGCTCTGCGTTTTTGTTGCTGTGTTTGACTGTAAACTAAATCAGTAAAGATTATGAGACAAGGATTAACTATCGCATAGGACAATTTGAACTATAGAGTTGCCCGAATATTCCACTGTCTTGCGATAAGTCAGCATTTGTTCTTGGTCGTCAAACTCTGCAAAAACAATGTCGTCTGAAGCAACAAGTGGCGCATAAAACGGAATACTGTCGAGCTTGTAAAGTCCTTTCTCTTTGTCCACAATGGTCGCCCACATTGTCTCTACAGTTTCTTCGTCTAACACATTATTGTGAAAGCGAAATAATATTTTAACGTAATTGTCGTCTGGTGTTGTCATTTTATTTTGAGAAATTTATTCTTAAACCAAACTGCCAAATAAGCAATGAGTAAGGCGAGTAAAATGTCAGCGAGTAAAAAGATTGGTTTAAATCCAAAATTGCCATAGCAATTATCACACTTACCTTCAAAATTGTCGTAGAAGGTAAAAGGAAAACCATAAGTGTCAAAACCGTCCGAAGCAGCTTCTTGTTTCATTGTCAACAAAGTCAACGCAATGAAAATTATTATTGTCCAGATTATTGTTGATTTAGCGGTCTTCATACAATTGGCTATAACGTACTCGCGCTTTGCGAAGGGCTTTGCATTTTGCAAAGCGTGTGTTGGAGGAAGCCCGCAGGGCTTTCTCCATTCGCAAAGCGCGAGTACGTTGGAAGGAAAGCGAAGCATCGGGGCCGTGAGGCCAGAAGTGGATTTCCTTCCAACTACCTTATAGGAGCCATAAAGTTGCTCCAATCTTGCTAAATTAACAAGATTGGGGCATGTTAATCATCCTTATCGGTTTTATAAAAATACAAAACTAAATACACTTAAAATAATCAAAGGTCTCTAAACAATCGTTGCACTTATATAAAGCTTTACAAGCTGTACTGCCAAACTGAGAAATTAAAATTGTGTTTTTGCTTTTGCAACGCGGACAAGTTACTGCTTTGTGTTTGCCTGTGATAAATGATTTATCAGTTGTCGATTCTTCAGGTGGAGCAATGCCGTATTTTTGTAGTTTCAGTTTTGCTGTAGAAGTTAGCCAGTCGGTTGTCCAAGCCGGACTATAAACCATTTTTACATTTACTGTTTTAAAACCATTGGCTTTTAACTTTGAAACAACATCATCTTCCATTTGTTTCATAGCCGGGCAACCACTATAAGTTGGTGTAAGCGTAACTTCAAGGGAATTGTTTTCCAATTCCTTTACATCTCTTACAACTCCTAAATCAACAATAGAAATAACAGGTATTTCCGGATCAGGAATTTCTTCTAAAATTTTAAATATGTTTTCTTTGAATGTCATTACTGTACTGACGTAAAATATTTGTTTGCCTATAGAATATTTTAATCAATATTTTAGTCGGCATTAACAATTGTAAATTTATATTTTTGAAAGTAAAATATAAATACAATTGGTTAACAAAGTTAATGAATCTCCAGAATTATGGCTTATGACTTTTGATGGTTTTTGTATTATCATCCGAATCAAGATCAATGAGTTTATTATAAGGATCAATACCTGCCATGAATGGTTCTTCAGATACCATCAATTCTATCTTCTGATCTTTACCTGTAATCTTAACTTTTTTAAACAAAATCTCTTTACCTAATTGCTTCGGATGTTTTTCGTTTTTAGCAAATAAACCAACGTCGATCCAATCGTTCAAAGGTGCGTCTTTTGCTTTGCCTAAACTATCACTTTGTGTTTTACCGGCTCTTAACTGTATAGTTACTTTATAATTATTGTTTTGCTTTTGAACATCAACTTCTTTTATTCTATTATCAAACACAGTTATTTTTTCAAATAAGCTTTTCACAGTTTCCTTTAATGAATCAGGGGTTGATTTTTTTATGTCAGCATAAAACTCATTCGCCGTTGTATAAGGCGCATCTTGAAACGCAACTTTTTTGATGTAGCGTCTGAGTGCAGAGTTTAAACTGTCTTCACCAATATAATCTTTCAAGCCATACATCACCATACTTCCTTTATTGTAATGAATGTATTGTTGATTTTCAACGAGCATTAAGGGAACTTCTTTTCTTTTTTCCTGAGCTCTTCCAATTAAATAGCGATCCATTTCATATTTCAAAAACTTTTTCATGGCTGCTTTACCATATTCTTTTTCCATAACCATTAATGCGCTATACTGACTCATAGTCTCGCTCATTAAAGTTGAACCTTGTACATCGGCACCAATTACCTGATGCGCCCACCACTGATGACCAACTTCATGCGCCGTTACATAAAAAGGGAAATCAATACTCTCAGGATCATCTTTATCAACTCGTGCAATAAAACCAATTGATTCTGAATACGGAATTGTATTTGGAAAAGACTGCGCGAAACTACTGTATCTCGGAAATTCAAGAATACGAACTTGTTTATGTTGGTATGGAGAAAATTGTGGAGTGTAATAATCAAGAGACTTTTTAATTCCATTAATCATACGATCCAAATTATAAGTATGATCGCCATGATAATAAATTTCGATGTTTACCGGATTGTTTGGATTTTTTGGGTCTACCCATTTATCTTTTTTCACATTGTATTCAGCAGATAGGAATGCATAAAAATTTAAAATTGGTCTATCCATTTTATATTTAAAATAACGGCGACCATCTTTTTCCCATTCTTTTTCCAGATAACCCGGAGCAATTGCAATTTGAGAAGGAATAGTTGAAACAGTTGCTTCGAAACGAATCCAATCTGCATCTTTAGAAATGTACGTATTTGCATAAGCAGATGTATCATTAATTGAAGCCATGCGAGGTTTTGGTTTTAAGCCATATTTTTTTCGCATAGAATTATCAGAAAGTTCTCCCTGTTCAGGATACCCAACGAAAGGTAAAATTCCACTATTAAAAAAAGTACCATTGTAAACAATTGCATCTGATGGCTCTCCTTCTTTAAATCCTTTTGAAAAATACTCTAATTTAAAATTCAATTTAATAGAGTCGCCCGGTTGCATTGGACTATTTAATTGATAACCAAAAAAAGAATTGTCTTTATCGTCAATTATTTTTTTATTGGGTACTACTAATTCAAGTTCTTTAATTTCAATAGAAGGGAAAACGGCGAGATAAATTTTCGAAAGTGGTTTTTTGTGTTTATTCTTTAAATAAAAATAGCCTTTTATTTTTGCACCTAAATCTCGCGGGAAAATATCAACTTCAACATTTGATTCAACAATTCTTGGCTGAATATCCTTTTCAAGAGCTTTGTATTTTTTCTCAAATTCAACTGATTCTTTTTCTTGTTCTTTATTGGTTTTATATTTATTTAAAATACGTGTATTATAATAAATATAACTTCCAAAACCAATGAACATAAGCAATCCCAAAGCAATCATTATTTTATATGATTTATTAAATTGCTTGGTGGCGTATTTTAATCTTGCCTTATAATTTTTTTCTTTGAGTCGTGGCCACATTGGCATTGAAAAACCAACAAGCACTAACATAAAGCCGATCCAATACATTTTATAAGTATAAAATACATAAAGAGTATGTCCGTAACTATTCATATCTGAATAAGGCAAAATACTTCCGGAGCTATTGAATACAATTAATTGATTATTGATATCCATACTTCCATAAATTATTTGCAGGCCAAAAGTGAGTAAGGTTGTTAAAGTAAAACCAATGAATTTATTATTCACCAAGACCTGCACCATAGTTGCCATTGCACAAAGTACTAGAGCTGAGAATATTTTCTTACCATAATATTCAAACATATAAAGTCCAATTTCATAATTAAAATAACCTTCATACGTTTGTATTGCCATAGAAGTAAGAATGGCGCCGGCATAAACAGCAGCTACCAAACCAACCAAAGACAAAAATTTAGAAGTAAATAAAACCCAGGTCTGAACAGGTGTACTATAAATTAATTCATCGCATTTATTATCCCGTTCACGCCAAACAACAATACCGCTATAAAAAATAATCATGATCGTTAAAAAGAAACGGGACAAAATATTTCCTAAATCCATCATTTGATATGTAACCGGATAAGTTTCTGTTCCATAAATTAATCCGGAAAAATTATGAGTTACTACAATCAATAGAATAGAGATTGCCATAACGACCATAAAGAAAACAGAACGAATTATTTTTGAAAACTCAAATCGCGTTAAATATTTTAATTGCTGGAGAGATGTTTTAAAATTGAAATACTGCGCTGCTTTTGGTAATTGAAAAAGAAATTGAATTTGTTTAATTGCGCTATCTTCTTTTTTCTCCTTCTTTTTTCTAAAAGTAATTGGCGTAAGCATTTGGCTAAATTGAAATTTATAAAATGTCAAAAAGCCTATCAATAATGAAATTCCAAGCCACAATACACGATTGTACAAAACATAACTCTCTAAAGGAACCATGCGCGAATTTTGTTCAGAAGGTGTCCAATACTCTGTTAAATTTGATAAAGCCTGATTTCCGAAAGGATCAATTAATGACGCGAACGTTTTATTATCTATATCACTGGTCATTGATCTTGCAATACCAGATACAACAATAAACACCAAAGAAGCTACATAACCTGTAGTTAAATTTCTTGTGTAAGTTACTAAAGAGAAAAAAGTAACGCCAATAAAAAAGACATTTATTACAGTAAATAATAAAAATGGTGTGAGATAATTTAAAATAGTGGAAGGCCCAATTTGTCCATTATCATTTGGTGATAAAGAAAAACCTATGATTAATCCAAAAATAATACCACTTAATGCAAAAAGCGCCAAAAAAAACGAAGCAGAAAATCTACCTAACAAATAAGCTGTTTTCGTAATTGGTTTTGTGTAAAATAAAGAATGGATATTATATTGATAATCTTTTTGTACGCACGATCCCATTATGGAAACACAAATAATTGTCGTGATCAATCCCAAAAAGAAATCGCTGTTAAACGAATTTAAAATACCTGCAATACTGCTGGCCGAATTCATGTAAGAATTTGTATCTTGCGTTTCGCCTGTAAATACGCCGGTTGCAGCACAGATCAATAAAAATGTACCAACCAAATACAAAAAGAAGTAAAGGTAAATAGCCGGTCGTTTAAACCAGGTTTTTAATTCAAAAAGAAATATTTCTTTAAACATTTTAAATATTATTTATTTTGATTATTGATATAATAAAAATACACATCTTCCAAATCGGGCGATACAGTATTAAAAGCTGCACTTGGTTTAGAATCAGCAACTGTGTTAATACTAATTTTTCCGCCAACTACTTTACTCGAGATGACTTTAAATTGGTTTCTGTATTCCTCAACTTCTTCTTTATTTATTTGAGCTTCCCAAACTTTACCTTTCAAAACTTCCAAAGCGTCTTTTGGTTTGCCACTAAATAATACCTCACCAAAATTCATGACAGCCATATTCTCACATAAATTTTTTACATCATCAACTATATGCGTAGATAAAATAACAACTACGTTCTCCCCTATCTCACTCAATAAATTATGAAAACGATTTCTTTCTTGTGGATCGAGACCTGCAGTTGGTTCATCTACAATTACAATTTTTGGATTTCCTAAAAGCGCTTGTGCAATTCCGAAACGCTGACGCATACCGCCACTATAATCACCAATATATTTATCTCTTACTTCATATAAATTTGTTTGCTGTAATAAAGCATCACACACTTCTTTTCGTTCTGCTTTATTAGAAATGCCTTTTAACACCGCAAAATGATTCAGCATATCTTGTGCCGTAACTTTTGGGTAAAATCCAAAATCTTGTGGAAGATATCCTAAGATTTTTCTTACTTCATCTTTTTCTTTAAGCACATCTAATTCATCTAAAAAGATTGTTCCTTCATCCGGTTCTTGCAACGCGGCAATAGTGCGCATTAAACTCGATTTACCGGCACCATTTGGTCCTAACAAACCAAAAATTCCGTTTGGAATATCTAAACTCACGTTTGATAAAGCCTTTTTACCATTTGGGTAAACCTTACTTAAATTTGAAATTTTTAAAAGCATAGTCATCAATTATTAAACTAAAGTATATATTAAGAAAAGAATAAACCGCTTATTTTACTTAAGCGGCTTTAAATCCTGTTAATCAGAAATTAACCGATATGAGTAAAATTTATTTTTCAAGAATCTTGAATTCAGTACGTCTGTTATTTTGTCTGCCGGCATCTGTATCATTGGTGTCAATTGGTTTAGTTTCGCCATAACCTTTCGCTACCAAGCGCGTTGCAGTAATGCCTTTTGTAATTAAATAGTCTACAACAGATTTAGAACGGTTATCACTTAATTTCAAATTATAATCATCAGAGCCTTTACTATCAGTATGACTTCCTAACTCAATTTTTAATGTTGGGTTATCATTTAATAATTTAATTAAGCGATCTAATTCATTTGCAGATTCAGGACGAATAGTTGCTTTATCAAAATCGAAGAAAATATTACGCAATACAATTACGCTTCCTACTTCTATTTTCTTTAGCGCTACATCCTTTGTAAATTCCTGGAAGTCGGCGTTATCCGGAATATTAAAATTTTCTGAATGAAATAAATATCCGTCTCTTTTTACAGCAATACCATAATTTTTTCCGGAAGGTAAAGTTACTAAGTATTTACCTGTTGCGCTGTTTGATTTAAACGTTGCCAACACTTCATTTTTATCATTGTCAATTAAATCAATTGCAGCTTCTAAAACTTGTCCGTTTTTAGCATCTGTAATAACACCCTTTAATATTGTCAATTTAGCCGTTTTAATTTCTACAGCAACATCTGTTTTTAAATTACTAATAGGATTTGCAACCATTGCTAACAATTGATCTTCGGTACTTAACAACGGTTCTTTTTCCGGCCCAAGAAAAGTAATTTTATAAATATCTTTATCGCCATAGCCACCTTGTTTTGCTGATGAAAAATAAGCACGATTTCCACTACCGCTTACTACAAAAAACACATCATCATCGGGGCCATTAATTGGATAACCCAAATTTATTGCCGGACCCCATTTACCATTTGCAAATTCACTTTTAAAAATATCATATCCACCCATGTTATCATGGCCTTGACTGCTAAAATACATGGTAACACCATCAGGATGCATGAACACACCTTCTTCTCCGTATTTTGTATTTAAATCAGTGCCGGCATTTTTTGAAGGGCCCCATTCTCCTCTCAAATCCATATCGCTGTAATAAATATCCCTTCCACCAATACCATTTGATTTATCACTTACAAAAAATATACGCTTCCCATCAAAACTTAAACTCACACTACTCTCGTGAAATTTTGTATTGATATTCTTGTTCATGTGAACAGGAGGTTCCCAATCGGCACCAAATAAAGTACTCTCATAAAGATCGCCACCATCTTTACCAGAATGACGATACACAAATAATTTTGATCCATCCGGTGAAAGTCCTGCCGAAGCATCATGACCTTCGGTATTTACATTTTTACTAAGCAGTTTTGATGCTTGCCATTTACCATTCAATTTGGAAGAAATATAAAGATCCTCATAGTATCCGGCATCATTATCTCTTTGTCCACCGGTTGAATTATCTCTACGTGCTGTAAAAATAATAGTTTCTTCATCAGCAGTAATAGCGGGACTATATTCTGGATATTGTGTATTAATGGCAGTTCCGAGATTATCTACAAAAACGCGTTCAGGATTTGCGCTGTATTTTTTTCCTGTATTACATTCATTTATCTTTTTTTGTACATCTTCTATTTCTGCAGCGTACGATTTTGGTTTCGTATTACATTTATTTAAATAAATAGTATAATATTTTATGGCTTCGTCCCAATTTGCATTCAAGTGATAGTTCCATCCTAACCAATAAGTCAAATCGAATTCTACTTCAGGATCTAAACGATAAGCGTCAGCAAAATGTCCTAATGGTTCTTTTGCACCCGGTGAATCAAAAAAACGAATGAAGCCCAACATGTAATTGAGTCTTGCATTTTTCGGATTAAATTTTTGTGCATCCATTAAAGGAGATTGTGCGCTTTTAAAATTTTCGTATCCGGCATGCAAATAATCTCTAACGCTTACGGGTAAAAGTTTATCGGCCATTAATCCTTTTCTAACATCATCAAACTCTTTACGACCTTGTTGGTAAAACTCCATACCAATATCCATTTGATGACGAGCAACTTTCATTTCATCTTTTTTTCCGGGGAAATTTTCCTTTTCAAATTCAACAGATTGTGAAAAAGCAAATGAGGAAATTAAGATAACAACTAAAAGATTTAAAAAACGATTCATAAATTTTCTTGATTAATTACAGTCTGTAGTTACAAAACCTTTTGCAGCAGTTACACCTAAGTCCGATGCCTTTTTCCAATCGCCACAAGAACCTTCTTCTTCGCGCAACATTTGGCGGGCAATTCCACGGTTATAATAAGCCGGGCCATTATTGGCATTTAATTCAATTGCTTTAGTAGCCATATCTTTTGCTTTTTTATAATCTTTTTGTTTGATTGCAACTGATGCCAAATTATTGAATGCAGAAGAATTTTTTGGATCTCTTTTTAATACATCTTCAAAATCTTTTTTAGCATCATCTAATTTTCCACTTTCTAATTTAGCGGCGCCACGATTATTTAAAGCTAAAAGGTATTCAGGTTTATCTGACATCGCCTTGGAATAACATTCAATAGATTTTTGATAATTTTTATTTAGACGATATGCCGAACCTAAATTATTATTAATAAAAACAAGTGATGGATTTATGGATAACGCTTTTTCATAATCCGCAATTGCACCTGCATAATCATTCTTAGCACGTTTTGCACTTGCGCGATCGTTATAAGCATAAGCATAATCTGCCTTCGCATCTATTGCACCGGAATAATCTTTTATTGCTTCATCAAAATCTGAAATTTCATATGCCAATAAACCTTTGTAATAAAATGCTTCCGGATATTTAGTTATTGCCAAACAATTATCTAATGATTTATTTGTACTGTCTTTTAAATTCTGACTAAAAAAAAGCATGGCCTTTGCAAAATGGGCATCAGCATTTTTTGGATTAACAATAAGTACTTTATTAATATCAGCGGTTGCTGCCGGATAATTTTTTAAATGCGTATAAGCGATACCTCTATTATATAAAGCCTTATCAAAATCGGGTTTGTTTGCTAAACTTTTTGTAAACAAATCAACTGCTGACTGATATTCATTTTTATTGAGGGAAGCTAATCCGGAATTGTAGTCTTGTTGTGCTAGTTCTTCAGGCGTTTGGGTTTTAATTACCTTAACTGTATCCTGAGCATAATTTTTTGAAAATAAAATAACAAAAGTTAAAAGTAAAATAAATCTCATTATTGGTTGATTAAGTTTTTAAATATAAAACAAAATAGAATAAATACAAATAAATGTTATTTAGAAATGAGTGAAAAGTATTAAACATTTATTTTGGTCTTCTCGACTAAAGTTTACTAGTGAGCTTGGCGAAGGACTAGAAGTGACAGTAACTGTTTATTGTCATCTCTAGCGGAGTCGAGAGACGAAACAATTATAAAGCCACGAAGGCACAAAGACACGGTTTATCATCAAGGGACAGAAAGAGAAGTGCAAAATTTATTCCATAATGTTAGTACGTATCAACTAGAGTCGCGAAATCACAAAAAATATTCTCAAACGTTTTGGTTAATTCTAAACTACTCCCGAACAACAATAAATGATTTATACATTAATCCCAATAACACAAACATCGTCAACCTGATTATAATTACCTTTCCATTGGCTAAAAACTTTTTCCAATTCCGATAACTGTTCAAGAGATTTTAATGAAGAAATAGTGACAATTAATTTTTTAAAATTTTTAGTCATAAATTTTTTTCCATTTGAACCACCAAACTGATCGGCATAACCATCAGTAGTCATGCAAATAAAATCACCTTTTTTTAAATCGATTTCAATTTCTTCAAAAACTTGATCGTAATTTGTAAATCCTCCAATAGCATATTTTGTAGCTCTGTATTCCATCACTTCTTTATCCCTTACAATATATAATGGACGGTTTGCTGCTGAATATTTCAATTTAAGATTTATAGGATCGAAATGAGCTAAACCAATATCCATCCCATCGTGACGAATTGTTTGATCAGAATTTTGCTTGAGAGAATTTTTAATTTCGTTATTTAAATATTTGAGTATAGTACTCGGACTTTTTATTTTACGTTCAGCACTTAATTGTTGTAACGTATTAATACCAATCATACTCATTAATGCACCGGGAACCCCATGACCGGTGCAATCAGCGCAAGCTAATAAAATATCCTTTTTATCATCTGCGATTAAGTACCAATAAAAATCTCCACTTACAACATCTTTTGGTTTGTAAAAAATAAAATTGTGCTTTAAAAAACTATCCAACTTATCTTTTTCAGGTAAAAAAGCAGTTTGAATACCTTTTGCATATTCAATACTTTGTTCTATTTCTAATTTTTTTTCGCTGATAACCTTGTTCTGTTCTTTCAACCGCAAATTTGTAAGCTGTCTAATTTTACTTTGTCTAAAAGCCAGGTAGGCAAACACCAATATAACAATACCAATTCCAATTAAAATAGAAATGTAAATGCTCTTTCGTTTATTTTTCAATTCTTGAATTTCACTTTGTTGACGAATTTGTTTGAGGTCTGTTTCACGTTTATTAATTTCCTCTGTATTTTGCATTTGTTGTAGGTCATTTGAATAAGCCTCGCGATCAGTTTCTTCTTTTAAGTTGAGATATTCATTTAATGCTTTAAATGCTTTTTCATATTCGCCCATTTTTGAATATGAATTCGCCAAAGTTAGAATTGAACTTTTTTGATGCTCTCTTGAATCGTTTCTAATAGAATAAGCATATACATATTTCGCCAACTTAATGGCTTCGTTCACGTTTTTTAAATATAAATAATATGAAGCCTTGTTATTTATACAATTAATAATTACTGTAGAATCCTTTAATGTTTTCATGATTTCTAAAGCCTTATCAGTATAAAAAACCGCAGACTTATAATCGGATGTAATGCTAAACAAATCACCAAGGTTATCGTAAGCAACAGCTATACTTCTTTTCCACTGTTTATTCTTTTTACCAATTTCTATGGTCATATTAAAATATTTCAGCGCACTATCAAAATCATTTTTGCTTTTACCATACTTAAACTTATCACTATAACAACTCCCTATTGCGCCGAAAACATTTTTTATCGCACTCGTATCTCTCAACTCACCATATATTCTATTTGCATCATACAAATAATGTATTTCACCATAATTGTGCTGTTGAATGCAAACTATCCATCCTATATTATATAAAGAGTTTGCAATTCCCCCTTTATAATTCATAGAATCACTTAATTTATAACAACGGAAATAATATTTCTGAGCATTTATGTAATCAGAATGAAACCAATAATTATCGCCCAAAACACCATAAGCTTTAATAATACCATAAGTTTGATTAATGCGTTTTGCCAATTTTAAAGCTGAATCTCCAAAATATAATGCTTTTTTAAAATTGAAATCGTTGTACTTGCGCGTACTATCTATTAACGATTGAACGAGTAAAGTGTCTTTCTGTTTATTAGATTGCGCGTTTACATTTTGAGTTAAAAAAATAATACTCAATAAAATTATCTTGTATAATATGCTTTGAAGTTTAATCAAAATAAAATCAATCTTTAACTCTATTAAATTGCAAAGCCTTCAACATCCAATCTGCCAAAGGTTTTTCGGGAGCTCGTTTTTTTAAATCTAAATACCACCCAAATTTTTTCATGATTGGAATTTTCTTTGTTTCCACAAATTCTATTAACGTGCCATCCGGATCTTCGATGTATGTAAAATGACCTGCGGCTTCACCCATCTCAAAACCTGCGCCACCATCAACTGTAAATGGATGATTATTTTTTTCGCATTTTTCTTTTAATGCCTGCATGTTTTTTATATCAAAACATAAATGAATAAAACCAAGATCACCCCAAAAACGATTTTCAAAAATTTTTCTTGGATGATAATTTTTTGCTTCTATTAATTCAATATAACTATTACCAAATAATTTTGAAAACGGACCAACTCTTTTTTGACTATGAGTTAACACAACACGATGTGCCTTAACTTCTGATCCGGGCAAGCCTTTCAGGTCAGTAAAAGAATTTTCCTCATCATAAATTACTTTATCATATCCCAATATGTTTTTATAAAACTCAACCGATTTTGCTATATTTTTTACACCAATAATCATACCTATTGGTCCACCGGTATTTACCGACGATTTACCAAACCAAACATCGTCTTCTATAATCTCAAAATTATTTCCATACAAATCTTCTACAAAAAAATGTTTTTTTCCATAAGGAGTCGTTATGATATCTGACAAGATATTTGCGTCTTTATTTTTTAAATAAGTATAGCTTGCAATTATATCATCTGATTTTATTTTCGCGCAAAACAATCCTATATCTCCCATCATTGGTTTAAACGGACATGGTTGTGGGGTGCGACTTGTATATTGCCAAATTTCAAAACCACCGCCACCTTTAATGTTAATGGCTAATATGGCATGACGTGCATGTGGTTTTCCACCAGTATATGGCAACATTAACTTTGCTTCTGCAGCTTCTTCAAAAATTGGAATATCCATTCCAAAATTTTGCCGGTACCATTTAAAACCTTCGTGTACATTTGGAACACCAATACCAACTTGTTGTATGCCGGAAATTATATAACTCATAATACGTTTTAACTATATTCGAAAGTTTAAAATTAGTTTTTTTATTGCTTAGAAACGTACAAACACTATTTTACTATAACCTTTGTACTAAATAATTTATTTTCCGAAGAAGCAGTGACTAAATAGGTTCCCGGAGTAAGCTCATGATTTGAATTCACAATAATAAGTTCACCATTTTCTTGTTTCACAAATACCTTCGAAAAAAATTCTCTTCCGCTTGCATCTCTTATTACCACTAAAACTTCACTATTACTAAGATCAGAGAAATCGATATTAAATTCTCCATTTGTTGGATTAGGGTAAACTCTGATTCCTTCTTTATTTAATTTAAAATTAACTGCTACCAATTGTGAATAAGACTTTTTTCCATTCACATCTGTTTGTTTAAGTCTGTAATAAGAAATTCCTTCATAAGGATTAAAATCTGTATCTGAATAATTTATTTTTTGGTCGCTATTTAATGCGCCTTTAATTTCTGAAACCACTTCAAAATTAATTCCATCTTTTGATTTTTCAATTTCAAAGCCTTCGTTGTTTTTTTCTGATAAAGTAGTCCAGGTAATATCTACTTTTTTTCCATTCATAATAGCATCAAAATTGATAAGTTCTATTGGTAAAGGGCTCACCAAATAATTTCGCGTTCCAATAGTATAATACCCATCGTTTACCAAATCATATCCATTAAATTGAACGCGATCACCAACAATTGCTGATCCGGTAACTAACTCTGTCCAATTACCGACTTGGGCAGCACGATACAATAAAACATAATCGGATGCAACACCTAAAGTAACAGGCGCAACGCCACCATCACTCATGTCAAATTCAATATTCGTATTTATATTTGTTGAAACATTCGTAACATCAATATACCAAATTCGGAGCCACCTTGCATTATTGATTCCTGTCATTCCACCCACATCAACTGTTACTTGCGCATTTGCAAAAGAAGCATGACCGGCTAAAAGATAATCAGTATTATCTAACCCAATTCCGGTTGAACTAATTCCTAGTCCGGCACAAATAGAAGCAGAAAAAGAAGGATTACTTCCTGTTGCATCTTTACCAATACCTGCTACTTCATAATCATAATTTCCATTTCCTGCATTATCACCTAAATATTTATCGTTTACGAGTAAAGCAATATTATATTTTGCAGACAAATAATTATCTACAATTATTCTACACGGATCATTAACTGCGACAGTATAAATAATAACCTCTGCAATATATCCTCCAAATGGCCTTGTATCTGTGGCGTCTGTTGAGCCAATAAGAATAGGGGAAGCGTTATTTGGCACTAAAGTGCTGGTTTCTGCTGCCGTTACGTTCAAGCTGCTTGAAATGTAAGTTTTACAACGTGAAGCTGCAGCAAGACTGCCGTCATAAAATTGATCAATAAGATAATTATTATTGGAAGCAAATGTAGCAGCAGTATTATAACGGTCGTTATTAGTTTCTATATCGGTATAAAAATTATTACCTGAATAATAAAAATGCATGAACGATTGATCAACTGCAACTGTTGTTCTTTTAGATACAATTACCCTAGCATTACCGTCAACATTTTGTGGCCTGCTAACCATAAAAAAGCTATAACCGGTAGTGCTATCTAACGACGGCGAATCAGGGCCAAGAAGTTTATCATTTGTTGTGGATACATTGTCAAATTGAATTGCGGGAAATCCGTTCATAACGTTCAGGCAAAATGAAGGTTGTTGAGTAGCGATAGTTTGTGTTACGTTTATGGCATTGCCAGATTGATCGTTCCAAAAAGAAATTGAAGTGCTATTAGTTGTGGTTGAAGTGCCTTTATCTGCCTTTAACCAAAACACATTTTTATTAGATGTACCAACACCGGCAGGGCCAGTTTGTCCATGAGATGTACAATACATAATAACTAAAAATAATTTTAAAATTATCTTTTTCATAGGAAGTTTAAAGTTAGTAAAAAACACGTATAAACAACGACTAAAAATAGGCCATAGTCATAATAATTTCAAGATAATTTTAATTTTCGTTCTACAAATTCATTCCTTATTTATACATTTGTTTTTCATAAAAATAAGCTCATGTACGGACAATTAAAACAGCAATTAACAGCCACTTTGAAAGAAATTGAAGATAATGGTTTGTTTAAAAGAGAACGCATTATTACAACACCAATGGATGCAGTTGTAAAAGTAAATGGCAAAGATGTAATTATTTTTTGCGCTAATAATTATTTGGGGCTTTCATCGCATCCTAAAGTTATTGAAGGCGCTAAGAAAGCATTAGATTCTCATGGTTATGGTATGAGCAGCGTTCGTTTTATTTGTGGCACTCAGGACATTCATAAAACTTTGGAGAAAAAAATTGCTGAATTTTTAGGAATGGAAGATACCATTTTATATGCCGCTGCATTTGATGCAAATGGAGGTGTATTTGAACCTTTGTTTGATGAACAAGATGCAATTATTAGTGATGAATTAAATCATGCTTCTATTATTGATGGTGTGCGTTTATGTAAAGCGCAAAGGTACCGCTATAAAAATAGTGATATGGCTGATTTAGAAGAACAATTAAAAAAATCGCAGGCACAACGCAATCGTATTATTGTGACTGATGGTGTATTTAGCATGGATGGATATGTTGCACCTTTAGATAAAATTTGTGATCTCGCAGATAAATACAATGCGCTCGTAATGGTTGATGAAAGTCATGCTACAGGCTTTATTGGCAAAACCGGCAGAGGCAGCATTGAATTAAGAAATGTAATTGGACGAATTGATATTATTACAGGAACTCTTGGCAAAGCGCTTGGTGGTGCAATGGGAGGATTTACTTCTGCCAAAAAAGAAATTGTAGAAATTTTGCGTCAACGTTCTCGTCCGTATTTATTCAGTAATTCATTAGCGCCGCATATTGTTGGTGCAAGTATTGCGGTATTTGATCTTTTAAGTAAAACAACTGAATTACGTGATAAATTAGAAGGCAATATTAATTATTTCAAAAAAGGAATTAAGGCTGCAGGTTTTGATATCAGAGAAGGAGACAGTGCCATTGTTCCCGTAATGTTATACGATGCAAAACTTTCGCAAACATTTGCAGATAAATTATTACAAGAAGGAATTTATGTAATTGGATTCTTTTATCCGGTTGTGCCAAAAGATAAAGCGCGCATTCGTGTTCAGTTAAGTGCGGCTCATGAAAAAGAACATTTAGATAAAGCAATTACTGCATTTACAAAAGTTGGGAAAGAGTTAGGGGTTATTAAATAGTTCGCTGAAAAGTGTCACTCTGAGCGGAGTCGAAGGGCGACATCCTGTGATAAAATTAATTCAAGATCGTACTTCGACTCCGCTCAGTATGACCTTGAACTAATTTTCTCCCGCTCCTCCCACTTCCCTTCCAACTTCAACAAACTAAATCCTTGATATTCAAAATTTGCATCAAATGTTTTTTCTTTGAATAAATTCCAGATATTTTGAAACCTGTTTTTTTTCAAATCACGAAATGCAATGGTTACATGCGGATGAAATCCCCGCATATCTTCTACCTCATTATACAATTTTAAATTTTCTTGCGCGTAAAACTTTAATTTTTTATGCAAATCAAAAAGCAAGTTATTTTTTATTACATCAACATAAATTACGCGAGGCGTAAAACAATTAAAATTTTTCAATTCAATTTTAAAATCGTTTTTAAATTCAAATTGTTTCAATTTCTCAATTAGATCATTCTCCTTTTCTTCCTTCCATTCAAACGGCCTGTGTAATGTAATATGCGCCGGACTCCGTAAGGCTCCTTTTAAGTTAAATTGTGTAAAAAGATCTTTTTTAAATGCTTCTACTTCACTCTGTATAGGCTCTGGCAACACAATAGCTATAAAGTATTTTTTGTTCAAATCACTTGGTATTTCTACCACTAAAATCCGTATTTTATTTTAAATTTGTGAGATTATTATCTTAGATTATGCAGATTATTATTCCTATGGCCGGTAAAGGTAAACGTATGCGACCACATACTTTAACAACTGCCAAACCCCTTATTCCTGTTGGTGGCAAGCCAATTGTTCAGCGTTTAGTGGAAGATATTACCAAAGTTTGCGGACAAAAAGTTGAAGAAATTGCGTTTGTAATTGGTCCTGATTTTGGTGCTGATGTAGAAAAAAAATTAATTCAGGTTGCCGAAAGTCAAGGTGCAAAGGGTACTATTCATTATCAAAAAGAAGCTTTGGGAACTGCTCATGCAATTATGTGTGCAAAAGATGCAATCAAAGGAAAAACGGTTGTTGCTTTTGCTGATACATTATTTAAAGCAGACTTTATAATGGATACAAATCAGGAAGGAGTTATTTGGGTACAAAAAATTGAAGATCCTCGCCAGTTTGGTGTCGTAAAATTAAATTCAAATAATGATATCACCGATTTTATTGAAAAACCCCAGGAGTTCGTAAGTGATTTGGCGATCATAGGAATTTATTATTTTAAAGACGGCGACAATTTAAAAAAAGAGTTGCAATATCTATTGGATAATAAAATCATGGAAAAAGGCGAATACCAATTAACCAACGCCTTAGAGAATATGAAACAGAAAGGTTTAAAATTTAAACCCGGACAAGTTACTGAATGGTTAGACTGTGGAAATAAAGATGCAACTGTTTATACGAACCAGCGTGTTTTAGAATTCGATAAAAATAAAACGGAATTAAAAGGAAAAAATATCAAAAACACAAATAGCGTTATTATTGAACCATGTTATATTGGTGATGATGTTCAGTTAATGAATTGTATTATTGGTCCTCATGTAAGTATTGGATCAAATACAAAAATTGAAAATTCTATTTTAAAAAACTCTATTATACAAACTGATACGAAAATTAAAAATGCCATTGTCGCAAATAGTATGATTGGTATTGGTGCAGAAGTAACAGGAAAACAAATTGACTTAAGCATTAGCGATTACACACAAATTATTGTATAATTATTTCAAATATTCGAGTTTACTCTTCGCTCTTATTTTTTCTCTTTCAAATTGCAAAGGGAAAAGAGTAAGTCAGAAAACGGTTGAAGTTCATGATCCAAAAAACAAGAACGTAAGTGACGGTGCCCAAGAACTTATTTTCGGACTCAAATATATCGACGCTTGTTCGGCCAGAATGAAAGGGAATGTAAACGAAGCTTTAAAACTATTTAATGAATGTTTGCGTCTAAATCCAAACAACATAGCCGTAAAATATGAATTAGCTACAGTAAATAAATTATTAGGCGTTAACGATCTTGCTCTTGCATACGCAAAAGAATGTGCAGCTGCTGACCCGAAGAATGAATGGTATCAATTAATTTTAGTTGATTGTTATCGTACACTTAAACAATATCCTAATTCAGTTAAAGTTCAAGAAAATTTAGTAAAAAATTTTCCCAATAATTCTGAATTCAAAGAGAATCTGGCCATAGAATATTCTTTTACTGGTCAATACGACAAAGCGTATAACATGTATAATGATCTTGAAAAACAATATGGCATCAATGAACAGCTTTCGGTAAATAAAATAAAATTACTTCAACAGGAAAATAAATTTTCTGAAATAGAAAAAGAGATCAATAAATTAATTGCTTCCGATTCTACTAATTCAAGATATCTCAATTATCTTGCCGAACATTATGAATACATTAAACAGCCCGAAAAAGCCAAAAAAATTTACGAAAAAATAATTCGGATAGATCCCTCCAATCCAACTGTTCATCTTGCTTTAAGTGATTATTATAAACAAAAGGGAGATGATGCACCCGCTTTTTCCGAATTAAAATTAGCTTTTTTAAACCCTGAATTAGATGTTATTACAAAATACAATATTGCTCTGGCATACTTTAATACTTCTGCAAAATTTCCTGAAACTGCCTATGGTGAACAAGGTTTTGAATTAGTAAAAATCATGCAAAGAGTACATCCAAGTTCACCGGAAGCAAATTCTTTATATGGAGATTATTTATTTCAGGAAAATAAAAAAATTGATGCAGCTCATTACTATAGCATTTCTGCCTCAAAAGATAAAAGTGATTATCGAACTTGGATAAAACTTCTAAATTGTCTTGAGGAATTGCATAGCTACGATTCACTTGAAAAATACAGTTTCGAAGCTATGGAACTATTTCCTAGTCAGTCAATGGTATACTACTACAATGGTTTGGCAAATTTGGAATTAAGAAACTACAAAAAAACTGTTGAGTCTTTAAAAGATGGTTTAGAATATATTGTTGATGATAAATTAACCATGTCAGCTTTTTATACTTATTTAGGGGATGCTTATTTTTATTTGAAAGAATATGAAAAAAGTGATAAGACATTTGATGATGCTTTAAAGATAGATTCGGACAATGATTATGTTTTAAATCACTACGCTTACTACTTATCACTACGAAAAGATCAATTAGAAAAGGCCGAAAAACTATCAAAAAAAAGCAACGAGTTAAAACCGGATAAAGGTCCTTATATGGATACATATGGTTGGATATTATTTCAATTAGGGAAATACCAACAAGCAGAACAATGGCTTTCAAAAGCAAAAACATTTGATCCAAAAAAACCAAATATATTAGAACATTATGGCGATTGTCTTTTTAAATTAAATAGATTAAACGAAGCTTTAAAATATTGGCAACAAGCCATTGATAATGGTGGTGACAAAGATCGTATTTCTAAAAAAATTAAGGAGAAAAGTTTAAATGATTAGTTTGATACAAAAGCATATTTTTTTTATTTCCCTCGTAAGTATTTTATCGTTTACTTTTGGCTGTAAACACAAAAAGAAACTCCAAAAACCAACCAATCAAATCAATATTGTAAATGGAGATACATTAGGTAAATGCAAATTAGATTTTAAAAATGGAAAAGCATTAACAAGATATATTGAAGAGAACGAATTAAAATATGATTGGCTTTATTTAAAATCGAATGTCACTACTTTGTTGGAAGGTGACGATAAAAGTTTTGATGCACGAGTGAGGTTGCGCAAGGACAGCATCATGCTTATAACAATTGAACTGTTGACAATTGATTTTGCAAAAGTATTAATCACCAAAGATTCTATTAAAATGGTAGACTACCATAACAAAAAATATTTTAGGGGCGATTTTCATTTTATCAACGATTTGTTAAACGCCGATCTGGACTTTGACGTGATTCAATCGGTAATTATTGGTAATAGTGCCGAGTTTATAGATGATGATTCAAAGTTAAACCCTGTAACCGATCGTGAAAATTGTTGTTATAGGTTAAGTACAGAGCGTAAAAGACATTTAAAGCGTATAGTAAAGGGGGCAGAAGATCTTAAAAAAGCGTTGCAGGTTATTACCTTAAACCCGGATAATTTTAAGATCGTTAAAAATGAGTTCATAGAACCACAATCGAATAGAACCTTTATTGCCACTTATTCTGACTTCAAAAATAAAGACAGTGTTTATGCACCGTACAGTGTTAATATTGATATCAAGGCAGAGAAGAATATGAATATTAAAATTGAGTATGTTCGTATAGAGAAAAACAAACCACAAAAAATTAATTTCAGTATCCCTTCAAAATATGATAAAATTGAAATTCGAAAAAAATAGTGCTGCCAAATTTATTTGGTTTCTATTATTTATTTTCTGTTTCAATCTTCAATTCACTTCTCAAATCAACACTCAAAAAAATTCTAAAAAAGAGTTAGAGAACAAAAAGAAAAAGATCAACGAAGAGATCAACGAGATCAATGCGATGTTGAATGCCACTAAGGCAACTAAAAAAAATTCGTTGGGTACACTTGTTTCGTTGAACATGAAACTAGATAAACGGCAAGAATTAATTGCTGCCATTAATGCCGAAATTTTTCAACTGAATAAAAGTATCAAACTCACCGAAACTGAAATTGAACAATTAAAAACTAATCTTGAAAAATTAAAAGCAGAGTATGCTCGGATGATCATATCTGCTCAAAGACAACAAGATGCTTATAGCCGTTTGATGTTTCTTTTTGCTTCTACAAACTTTAACCAGGCCTTAATGCGTTTAAAATATTTACAACAATATTCTGTTTATCGCAAAAAACAGGCCGAAGAAATTATGTATACACAGAATCAGTTATTAGTAAAGCTAACTGATCTTAAAGAAAGCAGACATGAAAAAAACGTCTTACTTGGGAACGAAGAAGCTGAGAAAGATAGTTTGAATAAGGAAAAAGGTGAACAGGAAATATTATTAAGTGATCTTCAGAAAAAAGAGAAAGAATTAAAAAACAATTTGGAAAGAAAAAAACAAGAAGGCGTTGAATTGCAATTAGCAATTAAAAAACTAATTGCAGAAGAGATCAAACGAAAAGCGGAAGAATTTGCGAAAGCAGAGTTAGCCGCTAAAAAAGCGAAAGAGGAAAAAGACAAAATCGAAAAAACGAAAAAGCATAAAGAAAAAAATAAGGAACAAGTCGTAACTAACGACAATAAAAAAACAAACGACTCTAAAGAAAAAATTAAAGAAACGCCACAATACCCCGAATTATCTGATGAAGCAGAAGCGCTTAGTAATGATTTTGCAAATAACAGAGGTAAATTACCCTGGCCTATTACGAAAGGTATTATTTGCGAACCTTATGGTGAACATGAACATCCCGCTATCAAAGGATTTATGATGATGAATAACGGCGTTGAAATATGTAGCAGCAAAGGTGCAACCGCTCGTTCTATTTTTGATGGAGAAGTAACAAGTGTGGCTGTTTCACCAACCGGTGGCAAATTAATAATTATTCGCCATGGTGAATATTTAAGTGTATATACAAACCTCAGCGAAGTACAAGTTAAAGTGGGCGAAAAAGTAAAATTAAAACAAGTCATTGGCACGGTAATGAGTGATGAGGATGAAACCAAAGCTGCTATGAATTTTCAAATTTGGAAGGGTCAGAAAACTATGGACCCTGCAGGCTGGCTCTATAAAGGCATGTAGAGATTAATGTATTAAATCTCCTTTAATCTTTCCAATAAAATCTCTTTTTGTTTTTTCCCAATCTCTGGTTTAGCCTGATCGCTCATTAATGCATAATAACCATCTGAATTAATTAACTTAACAACTTCAGTTAAATTAATAATGTGAGAGAGATGACAACGGAAAAATATGGTTGGATCTAAAACCGTTTCGAAATATTTAAGATTTTTAGAAGCCGTATGTTTTCCTCCATCTTTTAAATAAATGAGCGTATAACTTCCAGAGGCTTCCATTCGGATAATATTTTGTTGTTTTAGTAAAACGATACCATCATTTACTGCCAGTTCTATAATGCTTCTGGTTTTATAATTATTGACTGGTGAAGAATTTATTATTGTTTCCAAACACTTTTTTAAATCTTCAACATCGATTGGTTTCAATAAATAATCATACGCTTTGTTCTTAATTGCTTTTATTGCATATTCTTGATGAGCCGTAGTAAATACTAATTTAAAATCCCTGTAGGTCAATTTTTCTAACAATTCAAATCCATTAATTTTTGGCATACTAATATCCAAAAAAACAATGTCAGGTCTATGGTTTTCTATAAGTCTTATGCCTTCTTCGGGGTCACTAGTAGAAGCTTTAAAGCCTTTAAGTCTAAACGCTCTATTAAAATTTTCAATGTGTTAACACCTATTGGTTCATCATCAATAATAATTATTCTAAACATAAATTTATTTTTTAATTATGGGTAATATTAATTCAATACGTGTTCCATTACTTTCTCCACCCGAATCTAATTTATCAATGATTTTTAAGCTATATTGTATTTCATCAATTTTACTCATAAGCTCTAAACGTTGACGAATAAAATTAATTGCAAGAGAACTCTCTTTTTTAAAATGAGATTCGGTTTTCGCTTTATTTCTTCCTATTCCATTATCTTCAATAACGCATAAAAGACATTTTTCATTTATAATTTCGAAACTAATTTCGAGTCTTTTTTCTCCTTCTTTCATTCTTAATCCGTGCCAAATAGCATTTTCAATAAACGGCTGAATGAGCATATGCGGTATAAATGTTTCATAGGGATCAATGCCCTCCTCTATATTAATAATAGGTTTAAACACTTTATCGAATCGGATCGATTCAATATCAAGATACTTACTTATAATATCTAATTCGTCATATAAGCTAATATTATCCTTTGTATTACTCTCTAATAATTTCCGAATCAGTTTTGAGAATTTGGTTAGGTATAATTCTGCTTTTCCGTTTTCGTTTGTAATTATAAATTGCAAAATAGTGTTTAATGAATTAAAAATAAAATGAGGATCCATTTGAGCTTTAAGCATTTTGATTTCCTGTTCAAATGATTTATGAAGCAATTCATTCTTTTCTTTTTCCTTTTTTAAAATACTATATACTCTCTGTTTAACAGCATAAATAATTATGAGAATGAAAATAATTATTGCCAAAGAAATAAATATCCCATTTAAAAGAATGTTTGTTTTATTTGGATTTGGAGCATTATACAACTCGAATACCTCTTTTTGTGAAAGCACTCTATTAAAAATTTCAATATCGTCGACAGAGCCGTTTAAGAAACGCGTATTCTTTTTTGTAATTAAATTTCCAATAACAACAGAATCACCTTCTAAAAACTGAGAATCAAATTTTTTTACCATTTTTCCTTCAAGGGCGCCATCGATATAAAAGCATATAAAGTTGTAGTCATAGGTTAATACCAAATGATGCCACTCTCGTAAAGAAAACAGAGTTGAAGAATATATAGATACTTGCTTTTCTTTATTCAAAGTATTATTAGCAGCTACGTTTTTCGTGTTAAGGTCGTATACAATAATAAATGCTTCATTAAAATCATCATCAGAGCTTACATGTGTTAAAATGATAGGATTTGTTTCCGTTCCTCTTCCATTAGGCATTGGATGATCAATTTTTACCCAAAGCGATAGGGAACCACTTTTTGGTTTTAATTCTTTAGTTGTACCTAGATTAATATAACTACCTAAATTACCGTGAAGAAAATAAGCAGAATTCGAGTTTCCAAATCGATCATCGGTTAAAGATGCTCCATATACCTTTGCACTTAATAATCCTTTATTATCTGAAGTAATTCCATTGTTAAAAAAAAATTTTACAGCTACTTCATTTTTGTTTTGAGACAATACAGAATTCAAAGCTAAAAAAACAAGGATCACATAAAACCATTTCATCATGATACAAATATCAAAAAAATTAAGAAAGGCATCACCTGTTTTTCGTTTTATCCTTTTAAAAGGTCTCAATTTCACAAACTCAAACTCCTTGCCGGCAAACTGAAACACTCATTACACAAATTAACTCATTTTTATTACACTGAAAATCATACTTTTATTCACAAAAAAACTGAGCATGAAAAAAAAATTAACTCTCATTGGTGTATTTATTTTTACTTTAAGTTTAATAAATGCTCAAACTCCTAATTATACACCAACAAATGGCCTTAAAGGCTGGTGGCCATTTACAGGTAATGCTAACGATGTTTCAGTAAACGGCAATAACGGTACAGTAAATGTCGCAACACTAACTAACGACCGTTTTAACAGTACCAATAACGCCTATAGTTTCAATGGCACTACTAGTTTTATTTCAACAAACTATGCAGGTATTTTAGGAAGCAACGCAAGAGCCGTTTCCTTTTGGGCAAAGTCAACTTTTTCTACAACAATAATGTCAGCAGTTGCTTGGGGCAATAATAATACTGCCACAAGATATAATTGCATGTTCAATTATGGGGCACCTGGCGTTACTGTAGATGGAGGTAATGGAGCAATTACCTATAGCGGCACAAACACATTTGATAATAATTGGCACCACTATGTATACCAATTTAGTAACCCGATTTTAAATCAAGTTCAGGTTTATCAGGACGGAGTATTATTAACCTTGATTACCGCATCATATGCTCCCACTAATACTCTTGTTACAACTACAGGTTTTAATGTTCATTTTGGACGAATTGTATACAGCAGTGGTGATCTGTTCTATAATGGTAGTATTGATGATATTGGGATTTGGGATAGAGTACTTACAAATTGTGAAATTTTAGAATTATACCATGCTTCTCATACTATAATTAATATTACAAGTTCGACTGACAGTATTTGTCGCGGGCAAACATTACTTTTAAATGCAAGTGGAGCAAACACATATACTTGGAATACCAACAGCAATTCATCAAGCATATCTGTAAATCCTAGTATTACAACAGTTTATACTGTCAGTGGAACAAGTACTTTAACAGGATGTTCAAATACTAATTCAATAACAATAATTGTATCTGATTGTACTGGATTAAAAAATTATAGCATTGATAATACAAATGTTAACATCTATCCAAATCCAAATAATGGTAGTTTTTATATCATTACAAAAGAAACTACAGAGATGACCCTTGTAAACATGTTGGGCCAAACTATTAATAAAATGAGTTTAAAAGAGAATTCAGATAGAATAGAGATAAAAGGGCTTGCGGAAGGAATTTATTTTATAGTAGGCGAAACAAATAAATCTGAATGGCGAAAGAAAATTGTGGTTTCTAAATAAAAGAGAAGACAGTCGCCATCTTCTAAGAAGAGAGGTTTTCTATATAGTCACAAACTCAAACCACCTTTCCACAAATCAAAACAAGCTTTCCACAAATCGTTAATTAATAATTGAGTTAATATGTTTAACTTGTAAAGCTCCGGTGTATTATAATTTAGTTGTTCTATTAACGCTTAAAATGAATAAAAAAGGTATAACAACATTTTGATTGAGTTCCATTAATTTTTTAATATGAAAAAACTTGAATTTTCCGACGCCATAAAACTAAAAAAAGAAGGATATAATTTTTTAGGTACCGACTTCTGTGAAAAAAAGAACGGTAACTTTCTTATTTTGTATCCTTTTAAAAATGAAGAGGCTGCAAAAAAATTCTCGCGAACAGATAGCGAAACTGAACCTTTTATTATAGAAATAAATGAAGAATTAAAAAAATTACCAGAAAAAGTTCTCAATATTAAGATTTATATTGAATTACCTTAGATAAAATTCGCACATCAAAGAATTTTCACCCCAAAAAACTCATAAACCTTTCCTGGTTTGCTTTTAATTAAATTACTAAATTCTAATTGCAATAATAAAGTAGAAACAGAACTTACACTCATTTCGCTGGCATAACAAATTTCATCTAAGTGCAATTGTTTTTTTATGGCAAATGTTTTTGCAATTTTTTGTTCGTCGTCAGTTAAACTAATTAATAGTGGGATTTGTTTCTTCCCTGCCTTGCCGGCAGGCAGGTTTGGTTTTTTCGGTTCACTTATCCAATTCATTGCATCTAATAAATCAGCGGCGCTTTCTATCAAAGCTGCTTTGTTACGTTTTATTAATCCATTACAGCCTTCGCTCAATTCATCCGTTGGTCTACCAGAAAATGCAAATACATCTTTATTATAACTATTCGCTATTGTTGCCGTAATTAAACTACCGCCCTCCCGTTTACTTTGTATCACAACCAAAGCATCACACAAGCCAGCAACGACTCTGTTTCGTTTCGGAAAATTTACCGCATCCGGATTGGTGCCACTCATAAAATCAGTGAGCAATCCTCCATGTTTGATCATTTTTTTCGCAAGTGCAGTATGCGTTCCCGGATAAACTCTATCTAATCCATGCGCTACAATTCCCACAGTTTGTAAATCATTATCCAAGGCATACTTATGAGAATACGCATCAATTCCATAAGCCAAACCACTGATCACTAAAGCACCTGTTCCTTTTAAATCCTGAATAAATTGTTTGGTCATTTCCTTTCCATAATCATTTGGCAAACGTGTTCCAACAACTGCAATAATTTTCTCTGTGTTCAAATCGGCATTGCCTTTGTAATATAACATGACTGGACTATCATTACAATATTTCATTCGTTGCGGATAATCGGGATCAGAAAAAAATAAAGGTTTAATATTATATTTTAAAATAAACTCCACTTCTTCATCAGCTCTATTCAACACGCCTTTATTACTTAATATATGTCTTGCATTAATTTCACCAATACCCGGAATTTTTTGCAGCAGTTTTTCTTTTGTACTAAAAACTTCACTGGCACTACCACAATATGAGAGTATGTTTTTAGCCAATACATCGCCAATATTTGGCAAAAGAGTTAAACCAATTTGATAAGGCAGTTCGTTTAAATTCATTTCGTTTCTTTCTACAATTCTTAATTCTGTAATAATTTAAGATTAATCTATTACCTTAAAACAAATCTACGCTCATTGTTGCATTATACTTGCTTTAATTTATAGCAATTTTATCTAATCTAATTAATTATACCTATTTTTAATTCTCACAAAGGCTTAAGATTATGATATTCAGTAGCGCTCTATTTCTTGTTTATTTTTTACCCGTAGTTTTAGCGCTTTATCTGATCCTTCCAAATTCCTTCAAAAACTTTTTTCTTTTATTGGCGAGTATCATTTTTTATAGCTGGGCGGCTCCAAAATTTATTTTTGTGATCCTCGCCACAACTACAGTCGATTTTTATTTGGTG
>JABDBZ010000019.1 GCA_013288385.1 Bacteroidota bacterium | reverse complement strand
AAAATTATTACATCTTCAACAGGTTTGTTATTTCTGATGGATGAAACATGCACAACCCCTGCTTTAACTTATGCATCTACAAGTTATGTGGATGGGCCATTGCGTTATGATGTTTCTACAACAGCAATTCAAAGTTTAAATTTTCCTGTTGGAAAAGGAAGTGATTGCCGACCAGTGATCTTAACTGTAAATCATACAACGGGAACTTCTTATAGTTATAAAACCGAAGTATTTAATTCGAGCGCGGTGGCACTGGGTTGGGGGTTACCTTCAACAGTCACAGGCGTTTCTTATGTGCATTGGTGGGATATTGACAGAACAACAACTATTGGCGGAGCCAGCACACCAACAACTGCTTTAAGTGGTACACAAACAATTACATTATATTATGGAGCTAATGATGGTGTAACAACTCCAACTGCTTTAACAGTTTGTAAAAACACATTTTCAACTTTAACTACTTGGATTGATATTGGCGGAACAGGCGCAACTGTGACTTCAGGAAGCGTAACATCTACTTCTTTGCCTACAGCTTTTAATTCGTTTAGCAGATTTACATTAGGAAATAAAATAACCGGGAATAATCCTTTACCAATAGAGCTACTTAACTTTAATGTAAAATGTTCAGGAAAAGATAATGCTTTATTGGAATGGTCAACTGCAAGTGAAACTAATAATCAGGGTTATGAAATTCAAAGATCTTCTGATGCTGTAAATTTTGATAAAGTGAACTTTGTGAATTCTTATGGAACTGGTAATTCGCAGGTAACACAATATTATTCTTTAACTGATCAAATTTCAAAAAATGAATTAATTTATTATCGTTTGAAACAAGTAGATAAAAATGGAGCGTTTAATTATTATCCAATTCAATCATTAAACTCATGCGAACCAAACAATTTTAGTCTTTATCCAAATCCTACAAATGAAAAATTAGAAATAAGTGGTTTAAATTTATCTGCTCAAGTGCCATATATAATTATAAACACATTAGGTCAAGTTGTAAAGAGCGAGAGCTTCTTATCTAATCAAGATACAACCACAATAAATATTAACGTATCCGATTTAAGTGAAGGATTTTACACGTTGATAATTGGAGAAGGAACAGAAAAACACATCCAAAAATTTATTGTAAAACAGAAATAGAAAATAATCTAAGAGTCTATTTAAAAAAATGAATTTAAATGGTTCTAAATAAAAAAGCCCCGACAATTATTTGTCGGGGCTTTTTATTATCCTAAGTATTGTTGCAGTAATTTGCTTCTGCTGCTATGTCTTAATCTGCGAATTGCTTTTTCTTTTATTTGGCGAACACGTTCACGGGTCAGATCAAATTTATCACCTATCTCTTCCAAAGTTAAGCCATGATTTAAACCTATTCCGAAGAATAATTTAACCACATCTCTTTCTCTTTCAGTTAAAGTACTTAATGCACGATCTATTTCTTTGCTTAACGATTCGTTCATCAAACCGATATCCGCTTTTGGTGAATCATGATTGATCAATACATCTAATAAACTGCTTTCTTCCCCATTTGCAAACGGCGCATCCATGCTTACATGGCGGCCGCTCACTTTCATGGTATCGCTTACTTTGTCAATCGGAAGATCTAAAATTTCAGCTAGCTCTTCAGCACTGGGCTCACGCTCAAATTGCTGTTCTAATTTACTGTAAGCTTTGTTGATCTTATTTAATGAACCAACTTGATTTAAAGGTAAGCGCACAATACGACTTTGTTCTGCTAAAGCTTGTAAAATACTTTGGCGAATCCACCATACAGCGTATGAAATAAATTTAAAACCACGTGTTTCATCAAAACGTTTCGCAGCTTTAATTAATCCTAAATTTCCTTCGTTTATTAAGTCGGGTAAACTTAAACCCTGGTTTTGATATTGTTTTGCCACTGAAACCACGAAACGAAGATTCGCCCGGGTTAGTTTTTCTAAAGCGCGTTGATCGCCATCTTTGATCTTTTTTGCTAATATAACTTCTTCTTCGGCGGTGATCAGTTCTTCACGGCCTATTTCTTGAAGATATTTGTCTAAAGAGGCGCTCTCACGATTAGTGATCGATTTGGTAATTTTGAGTTGTCTCATTCTTACTTGTTGTGTTTAAGAAACAAAATTAATAAAAAATTTAACTTGGCATAATCCAAAATAGACTAAACCCTTTATTATAACGAGGATTTTATTAAAAAGTTTCAGAAAATTTTTAAGAAAACGATAATTAAACGAATTTTTCGCCTTTATTAACTTTTACGTCATTTACAAAATTACGAATCTGTTGCTCGTCTTGTTTTTTGCAGATCATTAAAATGGTATCACTCTCTACAACAATATAATCTTCCAAGCCTTGTAAAACCACTAGTTTGTCTTTAGGAACATGAACAATGCAATTTTTGCTATCGTATATCATTACATTTTTTCCGATAACTGCATTGTGTTTTTTATCCTTCATAATGTGACCATATAAACTTCCCCAGGTACCTAAATCACTCCAACCAATTATGCTCGATCGCACATAAACATTATCGGCTTTTTCCATGATACTATAATCTATAGAAATGTTTTTGCAAGTATTATAAGCTTGTGTAATAAAGTCTTTCTCTTTTGGAGTATTATAATGTTTTACTCCATCTTTAAATACATTTGCAAGTTCCGGATCTAAAGACTCCGCCGCTTTTAACAAACTTTTAGTGCTCCAGATAAAAATACCGGAGTTCCAAAGAAAATCACCACTTTCAACAAAAAATTTTGCCATATCGTGATCCGGTTTTTCGGTGAAAGTTTTAACCTTATAAATCCGTTTATCTTTTTCGGTTGCATTACTTTGTAAAAATTGAATATAACCGTATCCGGTATCAGGGCGGGTAGGTTTTATTCCAAGTGTAACTAAACAATCTTCTTGTGATGCTTTAGAAATACATGAATTAATAGCTTTTACAAAAGTATCTTCCTTCTTGATAAGGTGATCGCTTGGTGCTACAATGGTTATAGCATTAGGGTTTAATTTATGTATTTTATAAGATGCATATATAATACAAGGAGCCGTATTCTTACGTGAAGGTTCACACAAAATATTATCTTTTGGTAAACCTGGTAATTGCTGTTTAACAAGGGTTTCGTAATTGTGACTGGTAACTACAAAAATATTTTCTTTCGGACAAATTTTTAGAAGTCGATCAAAGGTTTGCTGGATAAGTGTTTTACCTGTACCCAACACATCCAGAAATTGTTTTGGATGTTGAGTTGTGCTCATTGGCCAAAAACGCGTACCAACTCCACCCGCCATTATTATTGCGTATTTATTACTCATAAATCGACTGCAAAAGTATAAAAATTGTGGATAACTTATAATAAATTTGTGTTATTAAAATAAAAAGCCTACATTTGTACTCTGTTCAATAAAAGTTTGTTCGCGTTACTTGTCGGCCATTGTGCATTAACTGCGGAGAATTTTTTGGTAAGCAGTTAATAACAAACTTAAAATCAACAAAATGACATTTAAAGAGCTTGGGCTTAATGACGCCCTAATGAAAGCAATTGAGGATCTTGGATTCGAAAATCCAACACCCATTCAACAGCAAACAATCCCATTATTATCAACCAAAAAAACGGATCTTGTTGCTTTAGCGCAAACGGGTACAGGTAAAACAGCCGCATTTGGTTTACCAATTTTAAACATTATTGATTCACAAATAAAAGACACTCAGGCTTTGATTTTATCGCCTACGCGAGAATTGTGTGTTCAGATTACAAACGATCTTAAAAAATATGCAAAGTATACAAAAGGATTAACTGTAACCGCTGTTTACGGTGGTGCAAGTATTACTAATCAAATGAAAGATATCAGAATGGGGTCACAAATTATTGTGGCAACTCCTGGTCGTTTAGTTGATTTAATAGAACGCAGAGCTGTTAAATTAAGCACTATTAAAATAATTGTATTAGATGAAGCAGATGAAATGTTAAACATGGGTTTTAAAGATAGCTTAGATGTTATTTTAGAACAAACACCTGAAAGTAAAAACACCTGGTTATTTAGTGCTACTATGCCTCGTGAAGTTGAGCGTATTGCAAAAAATTACATGAGCAATCCTGCTGAAGTTAGTGCTGGTAAAAAGAATGAAGGTGCAGCAAATATTTCTCATGTATATTATACCGTTAATTCACGCGATCGTTATTTAGCATTAAAACGTATTGCCGATTTTTATCCGGAAATATTTGGTATTGTATTTTGCCGTACCAAAGCAGAAACACAAGAAGTAGCAGATTCGTTAATAAAAGATGGATATAGTGCTGATGCTTTACATGGTGATTTATCACAAGGGCAACGTGATTTAGTTATGAAACGTTTCCGTAATCACACGTTACAAATGCTGGTTGCTACTGATGTGGCAGCACGTGGTATTGACGTGGAAGGAATAACGCATGTAATTAATTATAATTTACCTGAAGATATTGAAAGTTATACGCACAGAACCGGTCGTACTGCACGTGCAGGTAAGTCGGGTGTTGCAATTGCAATAGTAACGGGAAGAGATAGTAGCAGGATCAAAGATATTGAACGCATGATCAACAAAAAATTTGAGCGTGGAAATCTTCCGAATGGTGTTGAGGTTACTGAAAAACAATTGTTTCATTTGGTAAAAAAATTACATGACGTTGAAGTAAAAGATGAAGAGATAGAAAAATATTTACCTAAAGTTTATGAAGAGCTTAAAGATCTTTCGAAAGAGGAAATCATTAAACGCTTTATAAGTGAAGAGTTCAATCGTTTCTTTGCATATTATCAAAACGCACAAGATTTAAACTCTGGTGGTGATGGTAATTCTGTAAACAATAAAACGTCTCGCTTCTTTATTAATTTGGGAGAATTAGACGGATTTAACCGTAACAGTTTAAAAGATTTCTTAGCAGAGATTTCCAAACAACATCCTCGCATGTTATTTAATATTGATGTGAAAGGAAGCTTCTCATTTTTTGAAACAGAAAGCAAATTAGTAGATTCATTTCTTGCTTTAAATAAAGAAGACATTGAATTTAATAATCGTAAAGTTTCTATAGAAGCAAGTGCTAAGCGTATGCGCGATGGTGGTGGAGAAGAAAGAAGAGGCGGAGGCGGCTTTAACAGAGGTGGTAGTAGAGGTGGAGATGAACGCAGAGGTAATGGAGGAGGTTTTCACAGAGGTGGTTCTGATAGAGGTGGAAGCAGCAAGTTTGGTGGACATAGAGAACGTAAATCATTTGGTAACAGCGAAGGCAGATCAACTGATTCAGGTAAACGTACTTTCAGTAAACGAAGTGAAGGTGATAAACCTGCATTCGGTAAAAGTGAATTCAGAAAAAAGAAATATTAATTAATATTTAATTAAAAAGCCTCTTCGTTTGAAGGGGCTTTTTTGTTTTAAAAGTTTAAAGTGTTTATCGTCTCTCTAATCCGCTTGAGATTACAAATCTAACTGATATTACCATTAAAATTTATTACTGCTTTAAACATTCACGAATCTGTCACTTCGAGCGGCAGTCGAGAAGCCGGGAAGTATTTAAAGGGATAATTATTTAAAATGATTCTCGTCTCTCGACTCCGCTCGAGATGACACTCTTACTGCTTTTGTCTTATTCAAACATTTTGAATATTCCTGTAGTTTTTTCCAATTAGAATTTATTAAAGCCTCTTTCTTTTTCTTACTCCATTTTTTAATTCTTTTTTCCCATTCAATCGCCAGATTATAATTATTAAATATTTCGTGATAAACTAATTGAAGCGGTCTTCGATTAAAAGTGTACGATTCAGAGTCTATTCCTAAATCGTGTTGTTTTAATCTTTTTTCTAAATCATTGGTTACACCTGTATAATAAGAGTTATCAGAACACTTTAGAATATATACATATAGAACTTTGTACTTTTGCATTTAGTGAAAATAGTAAATAAGTACTTACTTAATTTGTTTTGTTTAAAATGATTATCGTCTCTCGACTGCCGCTCGAGATGACAAGATCTGACCGATATTGTGATTAAGATAGTTTCCTTTTTAATTAATCCCGTTTATGCTGTCACTTCGAGCCCTTCGTCAAGCTCAGGATAAACTCAGTCGAGAAGCCTGTGAGGTATTGAATACGATTCTGTTTTTGATTGTTTTCGTCTCTCGACAGCCGCTCGAGATGATGGAATCCTGAATGATACTAGAAACAAAAAAACCTTTCCAAAAATGGAAAGGTTTTAAAAAATAAAATATTTACTCTATTTAAAGATTCCCATTTTCTCGAGCTGCTCTAAATAAACACGTTTGCCTTTATAAATAGCAGTCACAAATGCGTCTTTCTGACCGGCTGTTACAGCCTTTTTATTTAACTCCCATGCTTCACCCAATGTTTTAAACGAAGGACCAACTGTAATAAAAGTAATCTTATCATTTACCAATGTTTTATCAATGGTGCCCAAGCCTTTTAAATGTTTATAGGTATAATTTTTTGGATATTTATATGCAGCAACCTGTACTTTGAATTCTAAACCTTCGGCAGTAATGTTTCCAAATTTCCTTGAGCTTTCCTGAATGTTTTTTAAAACTTTATCTTTTGTTTTAAAAGTGTCAACTTTCGCAATAGCAGGTGTAGTGTCTTTTGGAATATCAAATTTTACATCAATAATTTTTTCAGTATAACCTGTAATTTGAGAAGCATCTAAAGTGTAACTTTTTGCAGGGAAACTTGTATAATTAAAAGTTATTTTATAAACCTGACCAGCAGGTAAGGTACTTAAATAACTTCCGTTTACGTTATTTGATTTGGAAGCTTTATAAACTGAATTATTTTTAGAACTTACTTCAACTGTATATGGTGCTTCAACCGGTTTGCCTTCTGATGTTACTTTTCCTTTAACTAAAAACACTTTTAATTTTGTGTTTGGAAACTCAGTATTAACCATGTAAATATCTTTTAAACCTTGTCCACCAGGTCTTCCACTACTATAATAACCTCTTGCGCCATTGGCAGCTACAACAAAATAAATATCATCATCAGGTGTGTTTATAGGAAATCCAAGGTTCTCTGTATTTTTAAATGAAGAATCGGGCTCCATAAATGACATAAAAATATCATAACCACCACTACTTTTTGGTCCTTTTGAACTATAAAATAAAGTTACACCATCAGGATGAATAAATGGAGAATCTTCGTCGTATTTAGTATTGATTGAATCTCCTAAGTTCACCACATTACCCCAGGTAGAATCAGGTAAAAAAGTGGCTTTATATATGTCTTTGCCACCATAACCGCCTGCACGCTCACTCGAAAAATAAAGTGTATTTCCATCAGGCGAAAGTGAACAATGTCCATCCCATGAAAAAGAGTTAACCTGACCTCTCAATTTAACCGGTGTAGTAAATTCTTCACCTATTAAAAAACTCTGGTAAATGTCTCCATGATCATCACCACTGTCGCGGAACAGATATAATATTTGCCCATCGGGACTCAAAGAAATAGCACCGTCGTTTGTGTTAGTATTTAAATTATCAAGAGGTTTTGGAATTTGAAAGGTATCATTTTGCTTATAAGTAATGTAGGCATCTTCACCAAAATAACCTACAGTAGTTGACTCTCCAAAAGCATTTTGACGACCACCTTTACTTTTAGGACCGGCATAAGTAAATACCATCATTGATTCATCAGCAGAAATTACAGGAACATATTCTTCATCCGCTGTATTAACAGGAGGGCCAATATTAACAACCTTAGCTGCAGTTGGTTTTCCATTGTAACGGATTGCATTTTCAATATATTTTTTCAGGAGTTCACCTTCAGCTATGTCTTCAGGTTTTAATTTTTTACGGCTTAAATGATTATTTACCATTTGCAAAGCCTCGTCAAATTTATAATTGAAATGATAAGCACGGGCTAAATCGTATTCTATATGATCTATTTTTTTGTTTTTATCGTATGCTTCGCTTAAGTATGCAAGGGCATCAGGGTGCTTATCACTTCTGTAAAGAGAGGTTACGCCATACATGTATTTAATAAAATCTTCATTTGGATGATTCTTATTTGTGATTTCATACACAGGAAGAGCTAAATCATAGAGTTTATCTTCATAAAGCAAAAATGCATTTTCAAAGGAATCTCTTTCTGTCTTCCTCCACTTATTGGTTTTAGTAACCTGAGAGAAGGAGATAGACAAGATTGTTAAAAAGAGTATTAACGTTAATAAAGTTCTTTTCATTTTATTTTAATAATAAGGTTGTTTCTAAAAGTAAAAGTTGGCTTATCGTTGAAACAAATATAGCCTTTTTTATCAAAAAACCGCTTTTGAGCAAGGGTAATTATTAAATAATCTGTCTTCATTCATTAATCCTTAATTACCTTGTACTGAAAGTCCTTGCCTTCTCGATTAATACGCAGAATATATAACCCAATATTCATTTCTTGAAAATCTATTGATGTTTTTAAAGTAAAATTTTTATCAGGCTTTCCAGAAGTATACAATTCCCGCGAATAAATATCAAACAGGGAATAGGTTATTTCTTTATCAGATTCTATAGTAATAAATGGGTTATCATTAGTCACTATAGTTGGGTATACCTTTAGTGAATTTGGTTTAAAATAATTTTCTTTGATTCCAATTAATTCCCCACCAAAATTAAACATAGAATCATATTTGATTACATATATATCTTCTAATATGGCACCATAACTTTTAGTATACCCAACACCGATATATCCTTTGTCAGATGTGTTAGTAGTTCCAAATAACTCTTCATCTTCAGATTCTCCAAAACTTGTTCCAAACATATAAAAGCCATTTAAAGCTAAGACCAAATTTTTTGGATCACGTTTAAAAGAGGGTAAATCAATTTCACTATATGAAATAGTATATCTTCCTTGATAATTATAAACAAGATTAACTTTAGAGACTTCCTCATCAAGATCAGCTTTTCCAAAATTATTTACCCAAATAAAATTCCCAACACTATCAATTTTGAGAATAAATGCATCTTTCATTCCAAATGAATAACTTTCGGATCCCCCACCTATTAAATAATCATTTGTATAATCTTTGAGAATATCATTTCCGTAATCAACTTTATTAACTAAACCATATGTTTTAAAAAGCACCGAGTCTCCGTTCAAATTTGTTTTAAAGAAATAAATGTCTCCTTGAATATCATTATAGCTATTGGTTTTCCCTGTCAAAATAAAGAAGTTATCTGGAGTTAATTTTATCGCTCTAAAATCATCATCTTCGATTCCGCCATAATTTTTTTGCCAAATTTGTGTACCTGTTGATGTATTTATCTTCATTAGAATACCATCGCTTTTACCATACTTTGAATTATAGCTATATCCACAAACCACAATATTACCATCAGGCGCAAAAGCAATATCATTTCCAAAATCCCAATCGAAGCCGCCAAAACTTTTTTGCCAAATCATATTTCCGTTTTTATCTGTTCTCACAACAAAAACATCATAGCCACCATTGCCAATTGAGTTTGTGTTTCCTGTAAAAATAAAACCGCTGTCAGCTGGATTAATAATTAAATTTTTTGCGACGTCGGTCATAACACCACCATAGTTTTTGCTCCAAATATTTTGACCCATACTATCAATCAATTGGAGAAATGCATCTTCACTGCCATATCCATATGAGCTTGTGCTACCGCAAATAATATATTGGCGATTAAATGTTTCTCTGATGCCATAACCAATATCAACACCCGTTCCGCCAAATTTTTGGTAAAATTTTGAAGGTGGTTGTGCCTGCAAACTAATAGCAAGCATCAAAATAAATATGTAGCCAAGTTTTTTCATTTTACTTAAACTTTTTTGCAATACTAAAATATACACCTTGTCCGTATGCTGTTTTTGGTGCAACATAACCCTGCAAGCTATTACTGCCTAATTTAAAATACAAATGTTTTCCGTTGTATGCCACGCAAGCACCCACGTTTAGACGCACGTAACCGCCGTATCCTGTGTGCAATGTAAATAACATGCGTTTGTATCTGTATTCAGGTTCAACAAAAAAATAGGGTTTATAGTTTGCATTAAAAATAAATCGGAAGCCTTCGTTTAAGCAAAAGTTCATTTTACCGAAATAGATCTTATTAATGATCACCAAATTGGTTGGAATATTAATATTAAAATTTTGTTTCCGGCCGTTTACCAGTTTTTGTAGAATTGTATCTCCATTCAACTTATGAAGAGATGAATCTTTAAGAGCTAAAACATTTTCTACTCTGTAACCCTGAAAACCAATTACAGAGTCGCTGCTGTACTGAACACTATTTTGTTGCCAATGAATAAACCCAATATTATTTGCATTTACAGTTAATACACTTTTTTTACCAACTTTACTTTTGTAAGGAGTTTCAAAGAAAATATCTGCATTTGCACCAACACCATTAAAGCCTAATAAGTTTTTGTTATTGGGGTCGCTTACAGCTAAATTAAAATTTGAATTCACTTGTACCATACTTGCATCCGGTGATGTATATAGGGAAGCGTCTTTTCCTGTTTTTAAATAAAATAGTTGTTCTCCTTTCAGAAAAGAAACGGAGATACCAATTTTAGCAACAGAATCAACATGGTGAATAATGGCTCCAAATTTCACTTCCTGAAACCGCAAAGCGTTTACACTAATATTGGATAGATCGACAGTTGCACCAAGAAACCGTTTATTGCCATAAAACATTAAGCGATAAAAATCAGAATTGAAAGAAGCGTTTAATACTTCCTGATTTTTAAAACCCACTAAAAAATCAAATTTGCTTGTTCCTTTCACAAAGGCGCTCATACCATAATTGAGAAGTATTCCGAAATTATTATTTGCTTTTAAATTTTTATCGGAAGCATCTTTCATTTCATTACTGATATGGCCACCCCAAATAAGCCTGTTTACCATATCGTTTTTAATGGCGTTACTGCCGGCTTCATAATCTACATTTAAAGACAAGGCTCTGCCGGAAGTACTGTAATTTATAAATTCAGTATTGTATTGTGCATGAATATTAGTTGCAAATAAATTCAAAAAAACAAAAGGAATGATTATGTATTTAATGAGCTTAATAAATTCTAATCTATTTTCGTTTTACATTATAGTTTACATCCAATAAAATATCGATATCAATTTCGTAAGTATCTTTGATGCTTATGTATGGCGGATTAGGAGGCATAACTAATCTTATTTTTAATTGCATGTTTTTACTTTTTTTAATGTTTACCAATTTGTTGGTGTCAAAAGGAATATAAAGACGTTTACTGGTTGAGGAGGTTACATTATTTTGAGCGTCAATTGTACCTTTAGGAATAATATTATTTCCTGGTACAAATAAAGAATCTACAACCGTATTTTTATCATCTAGCAAATAAGCCTGCAATATAGCGTCGAAAGGATAGCCATTAGTGGCTGCAATAATAAAATTACCATAATTTACATTATCTAATTGTTTCAATGTACCAAAGTCAATTGGTGTTGTAGATTGTAACAAAAACTGGGTTGCAGTAAACTTAAGTGGGATACTAATATCGGCCATTACTTTAATGCCTGTATTGTAATAAGCGAAATCGTTATAGCCGGAAGTATTTCCAAGAGGGTTTAAATTAATGTTACCTGCATAAGCAATTTTATCGGGTAAGTTAGAAAGAAAGCTAAGGATATTACTGTTGGTTTTATTAAGTGAAATTAATTTCACTGTTGGATTAACTTGTGAATTTACATCATATGCACGATTTATATTTATTGCAGCAAGTTGTTGCGTGTTTAATGTCACAGAATTTTGATTGACAGTATTAATAGATTTAATATTATATAAAGACCCACTGAACTCTGCACCAAACTCATTAATTAAACTGAAGTCTAATGTTGCATCGCTTAATTGAAAATTTGTCGCATTAAAATTTTTGAAGATATCCAGTTTTGCTGTATCAATATTAACAGGCACCGATTGCATTCCAAAATAACCACGAACATATTGCGGAACTATATTGCTGTAACTTATTTCAATTTTTGCCCCCTGACCAAAATCAACCTCTGCAGGTTGAGCGCTGGAACTCATACTTACCGTATAATTTTGAATGATAGTATTAAAATTTGCTGTCCCTCCACCTGTAAGATCAAAACTATAATTATCTAAAGGATACGATTTAATAAGTGAATTATTACCGGGTGGAATAGTTTCATGAATACTAAATGGTACACTGTTTTTAGTAACTCCCGGTAATACATAAATAAAATCGAGAGGTTGACTTACGGTATTGCTAAATTTTATATTTAATGTACCATTTCTTACAAGGCCATATTTAAGAGCAACGCCATTATTAATATTAAATACCAAAGGAGTTGGAGGTAGGAAGGCCACAGTTTGTCCGGGAGTTAAAGTACTCGGAAAAGGCGATGGCCACAAAAACTGATTAATAATAGTGGTATCGGGTAATTTTATAAGCGAATCAACTTTAACATAAGCAACCTGACGATTTACGCTCAGGGTTAATAAACCATTTGCATCTGTACTGAAAAGAGTGTCGTTTAAAAAGTTTTTGATATTGAGTTTACTGGAAACAATAGGGCCGGTTAAATCTACATCCCAATTGGTTACTGTTTCTTTTCTGCAAGAAAGAAAAATGATAAAAATCAGAAAAAAAACGAATCTAAATAATTTAACACCCATTCTTACAAATATAGTTAAATAAATATGCTCAAATGACTAAAATTTGGACAATTAACAGGCAAAATGTATCAATATTTTGTTTAAATTTGCTCAGTAAATTATGAAGATTAATTTAAGGTTTTTTGTCTCTTGGATATTCGCTGCTGTACTTATGTATGTTTTATTTTATACATGGCATGGAATATTTTTAAATGATTTTAAAAAGATTAGTTTTCCTTTAAGTTGGCTGTTATTTTTTACAAGTATTGCATACATTACAATTTCTTTTATTACTTATTCTGTTTTTGAATCTAAACCTTTAAAGAACGTTTATAATTTCTTTGTAAGGGGAATTCTTTCAGGCGCTTTAGTTGGGTTCATTATTTTTATTGTGTCAACAGTTGTAACAATTTCTATATCGCGCCAACTTACTCCCGAACATTTAGCATTTGATTGTGTTTGGCAAATTGCAGAACAAACTATCGGTGGTATGTCAATGGCACTTGTGAAAGTGTTTGTAAGCGACCACCAACATGAAGAGGCATAGAGTTTCAATTAATGTTTACATTGCTTTCTACATTATCTAATTTCTAAAAAAATCTTATTATTTTATTTTTAGCAAGATCGGCATTAACAATTACCTTGAAACATTCTTTTATAACAATTGGTATAATCGCCTAAAGCCCAAATAATACCTATAAATTTATTTGTTTTTTAAAAAATTATATAGTTATTTGTTATATAACATTATATTAATTATGACAAGTACTATAGAAATTTCAATCGAAAAAATAGCTAAGAGTAAAGTCGGACAATTCGACGTTAACAATGTTCCTTTTGGAAAATGTTTTAGCGATCACATGTTTGTTGCAGAATATTCAGATGGCAAATGGCAAAAGGCATATATAAAACCTTATCAGGATATACCTATGAGTTATGCCATGAGTGCATTACATTATGGGCAAGCAATTTTTGAAGGAATGAAAGCATATAAAAACGATCGAGGTGAAGTTTCTTTATTTCGTCCCGATGCCAATTTCAAACGCTTAAATAAAAGCGCTGTAAGAATGGCAATGCCAGAAGTACCTGAAGATATTTTCATGAATGGATTAATAGAATTGATGCGGTTAGATGCTGCCTGGGTTCCAACAAGTGAAAGTGGTAGTTTATATATTCGTCCGTTTTTAATTTCAACCGATGAAGCAATAGGTGTAAAAGCCAGTGACACCTATCAATTTGTTATTATTACTTGTCCTGCCGGTAAATATTATTCTGAACCAATTAAAGTTTTGGTAGAAACAAATTATATCCGTGCGGTAAAGGGTGGTATTGGGTTTGTAAAAGCTGCGGGTAATTATGGTCGCAGTTTATATCCAACTAAATTGGCGCAACAAAAAGGGTATCAACAAGTAATTTGGACAGATAGTGAAACACATCAATATGTTGAAGAAAGTGGAACAATGAATTTGATGTTTGTAATTGGTGATACAATTGTTACACCGGGATTAAGTGATACTATATTAGCGGGAATAACAAGAGATAGCGTTTTAGCCTTGGCACGTGATTGGGGTATGCGCGTTGAAGAGCGTAAGATAAGTATCTTTGAGATTATTGAAGCGCACGAAAAAGGCATTTTAAAAGAAGCTTTTGGTTGTGGAACCGCAGCAACAATTGCACAAATAGTTGGCATTGGTTATAACGGAAAAGATTATGCTTTACCACCTTTAGAGGATAGAAAATTTTCTCCAAAAGTAGATGAGACTTTACGTAATATTCGTAAAGGAAAAATGGAAGATAAATTTCATTGGATGATGAAAGTGGAATAGACAGTATTATAAATTATAAATAAAAAAGTCTCAGCAATAATTGCTGAGACTTTTTTATTTAAAACGGCACAAAGCTTAAACCAACTGTAAAATTAAATCGTTGGGTAGGGTAACGTTCCCATCTGTAATAGCGTTGATTTGCTATATTATTGAAACGTGTAAAGAAACTCAACATTTTAGTATAACGGTATTCTGCTTCTAAATTCACATCAATTAATCCGTTTAATTCTTTTGGTGTTAATTCAGCTTTACCATCAGTAATAATTTGTGTTTGAGTCCATTGTTTTCCAATTGCGTAAATATCTGCTCTCAATATAATTTTGCTTCGGAGATTGTATATAGTAGAAAAAGTAATATCATAATCAGGTTTATGATAAGCTCTTGTTAAACTTTTGGTTTTATACATGTAATAATTTCCTTTCGCAATAAAATGTATTTTTTCTTTGAGCTGATATTTCAATTGTCCGCTTAAATTCATAACTGTAGCATTGTCATAAACCACATTGAATTGATTATACATTTGATTGAGACCAGAATAATTAAGGACATAAAAATACAAGCTATCCATTTGACTGTAACTTCCTTTTATATCATAGCTTGTTTTACTACTCAAATTTCCTTTAATACCACCAAAGAGTTTATATCTATTATTAGTATTTGTGTAATTTATGCTTGTATCAATAAATGGATTCTCACTACTTAAACTTCTTAAACTATTTTTAATTAGGCCGCCCGTTACGCCGGTATATGGAATAAACATACTTTCATAAACATTATACTCGAAATTTAATTGTGGATATCCATAAAAACGATTTTTGCCTTTGAAATTATCCAACGTTCCTTTTACTCCAACTAAACCTTTCCATTTTTTTCCATGCGCTTCAAAAGAAGGAGCTACGGAAACGATGAGGTCGTTTAAAGTATCATGACTTTGCTTGTGATTATAATAATCAGTTGAAAAACCAATATTTAATTTTTCTTTATTTACAAATAGATCAGCATCTGCTTTTAAATTTATATTATTTTCTGCTTCGCGATATAAGTTTTGTAAGTTGTAAAATCCCGCCTGAATGGTATGGTTTGCTTTTGAACTATCGGTATAATGACTTTGCAAAACTAATTTTGGTTCAATTAATTGGTAACGTTGTTTGGTGAAATTTTTATCTGTAATAATGTTAATCGAAGGATCATAACCATAATAATGAACTTCATTTCTTGTATAATTTAAATCGCCACTAAGCGTATGTTTTTTATAGAATTTTTTACCATAAATAGTTGCGATATCATCACTAAAACCGGCGTAACCTGTTTTATCTAATGTAGATGAGCTTGAATAATGTTTGAGGTGTGCGCCAAACGATACATCACGTGAACGAAGATTACTAATAAAAAACTCACCATAAGGAGAATTATATATTGGTCCGTAACCAATTTTTAAAAGCGAGCGATACAATTTAGTTAATGGTTCGTTTTGCATTTTTGCAGCATCTATATTTTGAACCTGATATTTTGGAAATAATGGATTACTTACTATTCCGTATTTCGTATTAGTGATGCGTTTTACTGTATCTTTTATTTCGGGTAGGTCAGAAAATTTCGTTGATTCTTTAATTACAGGTACAAATTCACTTTTAGCTTGAAAGGTATTATTGACATTGGTTTGAGCTAAAGAAATGGCAACGTGAGCAATCACAAGCAGTAATATAAGAAACCAAGTAAAGAGTTTTTTTATTCTCTTGGTTTGTTCTGCCGAATTTTCGTCGGTACTTGTTTTATATAAGACTTGAAAGTTCATCTTTTAAATTTATTTTGGTTGTTCAACAGGTTCACTTTGTTGTTTTTTACTCGGGTCAATCTCTTTAAACAAATTGGCATCGTTGTTGGTTTCTTTGAACTCAATTTTCATATCTTTTGATTCTCCTTCTGGAACAACAGCTTTTTCTTTTTCAGCTTGTTTATCTTTCAATATTTTTAATTTGGCATTAGCTTCATCCAGGTAAATTTGTTTTGGCTTACCGTCAATAATGGTTTCTAAAATCACTTGCGCATCAGGATCGTCTCCTTTTGCCATGTAAGCATCAGCAAGTAGTAACATACCTTTATTATTCCAATCATCATTGCTGTATTCATAGCTGATTAATTTATTTACACTTTTCTCAACCTCTTTATAATTTTGTTTTTTGAAATCGATCATGGCAATATAAAAATAAGCTTCAGCGCCACTAATGTTTTTGGCCGTTTTGCTCATAGCCGTAAACTCGATCATAGCATCATCCAATCTGTTGGTTTCATACAAGCATTTTGCTTTGATATATTTTACTTCGCTAGTTTGTTGAGGGAATAATTTCTCATACGTTAATATTTCATTACAAGCAGCAAGAGCCGTATCAAAATGATTGAGATAATAGGAACAACGCATAGTTCCGAAACGAGCGTTGGTTTTGTTAAGTGGGCTCTCAGCAAGATCTTTTAATTGCATAAACTGAGGTAAAGCATTTGCATAATTTTTATTTTTATAATTAATGTACGATGCTTTTGCCAATGAAGTTTCTGTGTATAAGCTTCTGTTTTTAGAAAGCACAAAATTATAAGCAGGAAGTGCTTTGTCAAACATGTTTTTGTTGTACGCTAACTCAGCATAATTAAACTGAGCTTCTAAAATATATTTACCTTCAGGAAAACGGGAAATATAAGCTGCCCATTTATCAAATGCCAAATCGTAATTTTTTTGGTTGTAATGTGCTTCTTTGGCTGCCTCATATGTAGCGCTTTCAATTTGATTTACATTTAAAGGATTACCTAAATCAGCAAAATATTTTTCCATTTCATCAATTTGTCCTTTTTCTTTATAGATTGTTTTAATTTGTTCTAATACATTTTTTGCTGCTTCACTTTTCGAATCTGTCCGCACAAATTTGTCAAAGTATTCTAAAGCTTTGTCGTCTTGTTTTTTTCCGTAATAAATATTGCCCAATTGCGCATAACAGTTTTGAATTGAATTTGAGTTCGGATAATTGTTTAAAATTTTATTGTAGTAAATAATTGCATTATCCTCATCTTTTAAATTCTCGTAATAAGTATCAGCCATCTGGTTTATAGCCTGACTCATATAAATAGAACTTGGATATTTTGTTTCTAAAAGTTTAAGGTCTGTTATTTTTTCTTCGTATTTCTTTAATAAACCATAACAAATTGCTTTTTGAAAAATAGCATAATCTACATCCAGCTTATTCAAAATGATAGCTTCGTTATACATTTCAATTGCTTGTGCAAAAGACCGATTCATAAAATAGCAATCTGCACCACGTAAATTAGCATCAGCTTTTTTATTTAAATCGGTTAAATTTTTAGACAACAGATATTTTCTAAACGAAATATTAGCGTTTGTATAATCATCTTTTTCTTTGCGTTGGAAATATGCATACCCAATATTGTAATTAACCAGATCGTATTCAGGTAAAGAGATGGAGCCCTCCATCACCAAGAACTTTTTCCAAAGTTCCATTGCGGTTGCATAATCTTTTCTATTGTACGAAACTTCCCCAAGCCAGTACTGACTTAATGAATTTAGATGAAGATCAGAGTTTTGGGCTAACGATTTTTTAAATTGTTTTTCGGCTTCATCATAATTGGAATTATTAAAAGCGTCAACCCCTTTAAAATAAATTAATTTTTGATATGTGTATTTGAGGATGGGATCAATTGTATTCATACTTTCAATACTTTTAATTGCCATATCATAATTTCGTGTTGTAGAATAAACATTGATGAGGTAAGTGAAGCATTCATCTTTTCGCGGTGAGTTCGGATATTCTTTCAGGTATTTGCTAAAAGCCTTAACAGCTTCGTTGTATGGACTGAAATCTAATTCATAACTCAGTTTCGCAAAACTGAATAAAGCATCTTCTTCTATTTTAGGATTGTAATTTAATTGATATGCACTGTAAAAAGCATTCTTAGCTTTAAGCTTATCGTTTTGTTTAACAAAGCAATCAGCCATATGATACCAGGCACTTTGAGCTAAAGAATCTTTTTCGGTTGTAACTTTTTCAAATTGTTTAATAGCATTTGCACAGTCATTTGTTTTGTAGTAGCAATAACCTAATGCATAATTTCCGGGGCGACTAAACCCGGAAGCCATATCAGTCTTTTTTAAATAAACTAAAGCATTACTATAATCTTTCAAATTATAATAACTTTCACCAATCATGCGATTGATCTCGTCTGCTTTTTGAATATTATTACTATCATTTAAAAGTTGAGGCGCATTTTTTGTAACCATTTCATATTTACCTTGTATGAAATAGATTTGCGTAATGTAATATGGCACAACTGACCCAAAGGTTTCGTTATTTACTAATTTATTAAATCCTTCTAAAGCAGTTCCATAATTTTTTTCATTGTAACAAATATGAGAGTAATAATAAATTGAAGGATTTGTGTATTTGTTATCAATGTCCTTTGTTTCTAAAAGATTTTCTTTTGCTTTTTCTGAATTTCCGGTTATAAAATAACTGTAGCCTTTTTTGAAGCGAAGTTCTGCGAGATCTTCTTTGGTTAATTCATATTCATCTACTTTTTCAAGAAAATCAAGTGTTTCGGGATATTTTTTCTTTCTGTAATTCGATTTTCCTAAATAAAAATAAGCGCTATTCTTTTTGAGGCTCTCCGGATATTTTTGAATAAATTGTTTCATACGCCATTCGCCATCTTTATGAAATAGTTCAATGGCGCAGGCTGCGCTGTAATAAATTGCATCTGTTCTTAGTACAGATGGTGTAGTTTTTAAAACATATTCATCAAAATCTTTTTGAGCATTTACATATTGCTTTTTGTCAAATAGCTCTAGTCCTTGTTTGTATTGCTCTTCTTTGTCTAAGTAATATTGTGTTTTTTGAGCATTGGCAAGCGTGGCAACAATAAAAAACAATGCGACCAGAAAATTTCTGTTGATTAACATGGATGTTGATTTAAGCTAAATGATATAATCCCAATAAATGTACTTTGATATAGTTTATACTATGGATGATGCCGGTTTCAATTATTAACGGGAACATGTTGATATTGTTACACCTTAATTCCTGAATAGATTTGGATTTAAGGTAATTTAGAGTTTTAATCTAAAATGGAACAATCGGTTTTAATAAAATTTGAGAATGCAACACTTATGCAGGAGGAGAGACCAATTATAACCGGATTAGGAGTAGAGGTGACAAAGGGCGAGTTTATTTATTTATTGGGAAAAACAGGAAGTGGAAAAAGTAGTTTTTTGAAAACTGTTTATGCCGATTTACCTTTGGGAATGGGGTCTGCCAAAGTTGCCGGATACGATTTGAATACCATGAAATCTAAAGATATTCCTTATCTGAGAAGAAAATTGGGAATTGTATTTCAGGATTTTCAATTATTAGGAGACAGGAGCGTAAGTGAAAATTTAAAATTTGTAATGAAAGCAACGGGTTGGAAGGAAGAAGCGAAAATTAATATGCGCATTAATGAAGTATTAAATAAAGTTGGTTTAGAGAGCAAAGAAAAAAGCATGCCGCATGAACTTTCTGGTGGAGAGCAGCAAAGGGTAAGTATTGCAAGAGCATTGGTAAATGAACCGGATATTATTTTGGCAGATGAACCAACAGGAAATCTGGATCCTGAAACATCTGAAGAAATTTTGAAATTATTGAAATCGATTGCAGAGAGCGGGAGAGCTGTGTTATTTGCTACGCATGATATGATGGTGTATAATAAATATAAGAGCAGAACCTTATTTTTTGAAGGTGGTAAAGTCACTGAAAGCAATTAAAGCTATTTGTTTGAAAAATGTAATCATACTTTTTGTTTTATTTTTTGTTCAATGCAAAAATCACGATAATGAGAAAGCATCTGAAAGCTATTTCAAAGCAGAAATCGACGGGCGAATTAAAAGGATACAGGAAATCAAGATTCACGATTCCACAACCGTAGATCCTATTAGGATTGATGAAGAAATTAATAAGCTTCTGCTTCTCTCAAAAGACATCGAAAATTTAAGCGCCTCTATTAATAAATCCAAACAATTTTTTGATAGTATTTCGATAAAACTTAGTATTAACCGAGCAGATTTTACTGATATTAATAAGGAGATGACATTGGAAGAGATTGCCACTGCTTTAAAAGGTAACGAATTAAATTTATTTAATCAGATTTTATTCAAGAATAGCAAGGGTGAATCGTTGATGTATACTGCGCAGTAGATTATAAATTCAAGTTTAAATAATTTAGGGACTGGACTTTATTTTTTATTTTATCCCACCTATTTTCTTATTTTTACACTCTATTTTAAGCTTTGGTTTTTGCGAATATAACCTTTCTCATTTATGTGTTGCCAATTTTTTTGTTGGCGTATCATCTTTTTCCAAATAAATCAAAGAACGGTTTTATTTTAGCGTTCAGTATCTTTTTTTATTCGTGGGGCGGACCAAACTTTATCTTCGCCATTTTAGCAACAACATTCATCGATTTCTTTTTGGTGAATGCTATGTATCAAGCGAAGCAAAAAAGTAAAAAAATTCAATTCTTAATTCTCTCACTTTGTATCAATTTAGGGTTACTATTTTATTTTAAATACTGCAATTTTTTTGTAGACAACTTTAATTCCTTACTGGGCTTGAATATCAGCTTCGCTAAACTTATTCTCCCGATCGGTATTTCTTTTTATACGTTTGAGAGCTTAACTTATGTGGTAGATGTTTATAGAGGAATTCATAAACCGTTAAAAAGTTTTTGGCAATATCAAACGTATATTTTATTATTCCCAAAATTAATTGCCGGACCAATTGTTCGGTATCATGATATCGCAGATCAAATTACAAATCGCGAAAAAAATTATACACCTGAAGCTAAGCTAAGTGGATTTCTTATTTTTTGTTTTGGTCTCGCAAAAAAAGTAATTATTGCGAACACCCTGGGTTTGCAAGCTGACGCCGTTTTTAAATTACCAATTGAACAAATAGATACAGCGGCAGCATGGGTTGGAGCCCTCGCGTATACTTTTCAAATTTATTTTGATTTCAGCGGCTATAGCGATATGGCAATTGGTCTATGTAAAATTATGGGTTTTAGAATTCCCGAGAATTTTAATAACCCCTATATCGCAACAAGCATAACAGATTTTTGGAGGCGTTGGCATATCACCTTAAGCTCCTGGATGAAAAATTATTTATATATTCCTTTGGGAGGAAATAAAGGGACAAACTTAAGTTTATATCGCAACTTGATCATTGTGTTTTTACTCTCCGGGTTTTGGCATGGCGCCAGTTGGAATTTTGTTTTGTGGGGCGCTTATCACGGCGTGTTCTTGGTTTTAGAGCGCTTGTTTCTTGGTGATGTATTTAAAAAACTTGGGAAATTTATTTCAATTCCAATTACATTTATAATTGTAATTACCGGCTGGGTTTTATTTCGCAATGAAAACATTTCATATGCTTTATCGGTAATTAAGAAAATGTATTCTTTCAATTTCTTTGATGGTAAATTTGCAATGAATAACGATTTTATTGTGATGGCATGCATTGCATTATTTATTTCATGGTTTGCTATCACTAACAAAACATTTGCTTTCCAACAGAAAATTTATGGAGAAAGCTTTACGAATAATGGCAAATGGCTAGTAGTATTCTCAAGTGTTTTATTATTCTACGTTTCTTTAAGTTATATTTCTGCCTTAAATTTTAATCCATTTATTTATTTCAGATTTTAATGAGTGGTAAAAAAACATATTCAATTCATGGCGTTGTAATTTTAATTGCAATTTCAATTCCACTTTTTATTTCGTTTGTTGTGAAAGACAATAAGCCTAATCTGACAGGAATTGTTATTTCCGATGAAAAGCCAAAACTAAGTTCTGAGACTTGGTTCAATGGTTCTTATCAAGCCGATATGGATGATTATAATAATGATCATTGGGCATTCAAAGAGATCATGGTGCGGTTAAATAATCAATTGTATTATAAATATTTTAATCAAATACGTGTAAATGGTTTTGTGATTGGTAAAGAAAATTATTTATTCAGTGAGAGCTATATATTTTCTGCTTTTGGTGACGATGATGTCAATGAAAATCGAGTGGTTACTTTAATGCAAAAAGCAAAAGTGATTCAGGATACTTTAAAGAAAAAAGGAATTGATCTTTTATTTGTTTATGCACCTGGTAAAGGAAAATACTGCGAAGAGTTTGTTGAAGATAAATACCGGCATTCAGTTAAGCAAACCAATCATGATCTTTTTGTGAAGTACGGAAGCGCAAATGGAATTAATCAATTAGATCTTTATACTTTATTTCAATTATTGAAACCAATTACACCTTATCCATTGTTCCCTAGATTTGGTCATCATTGGAGTTATTATGGTGAATGCATTGCAGTTGACACAATTATTAAACATATTGAACATCTGCATCATTGTGATATGCCAAATATATCTTATAGTCAAATTGACGTTGTTGATACAGCAAGAAGTAGAGACGCTGATGTTCTAAAAAGTATGAATCTATATTGTAATCCTGATCAAAACATGAAACTTGCATATCCACAAGTCGGCTTTGAAAATGACTCTTTAAAAAATGCAACGCGTGTTCTAACTATTTCTGATAGTTATTGGTATGGACCGGTTTATTTAGGTGTACCCGCTAATTGCTTTGCAGGAGGCCAATTCTGGTATTACTATAATAAAGTTATTCCTTCACCGGTTGCAGGAGAAAAAGTGGAAGTTTGGCAATTAGACCTCAAACAAAGTATTGAATCTAATCAAGTAATTATGTTGTTATATTCTGATGGAAATTTATCAGGCTTTGGAAATAATTTTATTAATGATGCTTACGAAATGTATACGTCTCCAAAAACATTTTATGCAAGAGTAGAAATCAATAAACAAATTCAAACGTATGCAAAACAAATTCGTGAATTGCCCGCATTGCTAAAAAAATCGACACAAAAAAGCAACGATCTTCGAATCCCATTAGATAGCGCCATTAAATTGGATGCGATGAAAATGTGTGGAATGATAAAATGAGTAACATGAAAAAATTAGTAATTGTTTTTAGTTTAATTTCTTTTCTCTCCAAAGCAGATGAAGGTATGTGGATGCCTCAGTTAATTGAAGCGTTAAATTTTAAAGACATGAAAAAAAATGGATTTAAATTAACGGCTCAGCAATTATATAGCATCAACAAAGCAAGTATGAAAGACGCTGTTGCAATTTTTGGAGGAGGCTGTACAGGTGAAATGATTTCTGATAAAGGTTTATTATTAACTAATCATCACTGTGGGTTTAGTTCGGTAGTAGCTTTAAGTACTATTGAAAAAGATTATTTAAAAAATGGTTATTGGGCTAAAAATGCAAGCGAAGAATTATATTGTAAAAATTTAACTGTAACTTTTATAAAACGAATTGAAGATGTTACAAAACAAGTATTGTCGTCAATTAAACCTACTTTTTCGGAATTTCAAAAAGATTCAGCAACCAGATCTACCATTTCGAAAATAGAGAAAAAGGCAATTGAGAATACAAATTATACTTCTTTTGTTCGCCCGTTTTATTATGGAAATGAATATTATTTATTTGTAACAGAAGTTTTCAAAGACATTCGTTTGGTTGGCGTTCCTCCAGAAAATATTGGAAAATTTGGAGGTGAGACAGATAATTGGGTGTGGCCTCGTCACAATCCGGATTTTAGTATGTTCAGAATTTATGTAGGTAAAGATAATAAGCCTGCAGATTATAACGCTGATAATATTCCGTATAAACCTGCTTATTCATTTCCTGTTTCTTTAAAAGGATATGAAAAGGGAGATTTCACTATGGTTTATGGCTTTCCCGGAAGAACACAAGAATATTTGACTTCTTACGCAGTTGAATTATTAATTAACGAACAAGATCCTCGTCGTGTTGCTTTGCGCGATAAACGTTTGGCAATTTATGAAAAGGACATGAAAAAAAATGACACCATTCGTTTAATGTATGCTGACAGATATGCCGGAATTGCAAATGCATATAAGAAATGGTCGGGTGAAATGTTAGGCTTAAAAAAGTACGATGCGGTAAACAAAAAGAAAGAATTTGAGAAAAATTTTCTGGAGCTATTTAACTCAGATCCCGTAAAAAAAGAAAAATATGTTCAATTGTTTAGCAATTTCAAAAAAGTCTATGAAGAGTATTCTCCATTGAGTAAACAAGTTGATTACTATTATGAATGTTTATTAGGAATTGACGCATTGCGTTATATTAATAATTACCCAACAATTTTTATTGAATTAAAAAGAAAGCAAAACGGTAAGGAAAATAAATTTGATCAAACGTTAACTGAAATAAAAAAAACAATTCCATTTCGTAATTATAACAAAGCAACTGATAAAAAATTATGCATTTCCATGTTAAAGGAATTTGCGTTAGCAATTGAAAAAGAAAATCGCCCTCCTTATCTTGACTCACTTTTAACAGCGTATAATAATGATACAGAAAAGCTGACAGAGTTTTTGTATAATAATTCAAGTTTTGTAGATAATACAAAAGTTAAAGCCATGTTGGATGATTTTGAAAAGAGTGCGACACTATATGAACGTGATCCATTTTATATGTTGGCCAATGCGATTAATGATTATTACAATAAAGTTGTGTTACCGCAATTCAATTATGATGAAATTCATATACTTGAAATGCAAAAGGAATACATGCTTGCTTTAAAAGAAAATGTGAAAAATAAAAAGTTTTATCCTGATGCCAATGGTACAATGCGAATTGCTTATGGGAAAGTTGATAATTATAAACCAAAAGATGGGGTAGAGTATGAACATTATACAACCATTGATGGAATGATAGAAAAAAATAATACTGGTAATCCTGATTATGATGTGATGCCAAGATTAAAGGAATTATATTCTAAAAAAGATTTTGGACAGTATATTGACAAGAACGGCAAGCTCAGAGTGTCGTTTATTGCAAGCAATCACACTACAGGTGGAAATAGTGGTAGTCCGGTTTTAAACGCGAAAGGTGAACTGATTGGCACAAACTATGATCGCAATTGGGAAGGAACTATGAGTGATGTTTCTTACGATGTAAATATGTGTCGCAATATTGTTTTAGATGTGCGCTTTACACTTTGGGTAATTGATAAATATGCAGGTGCAGGCTATTTGTTGAATGAAATGAAATTGATGAAATAAAAATCAATTGAAAAAAGTTGAGTAACCAATATAAGGTAATGGAATAATTCTTGAGCTCTTATTTAAATTAGTAAAACTACCAATATAAGCACCATAGCAACCAAAATTCCAATGGTCGGCATAATTCCTGATCCATTTTAAACTAACTCCGGTTAAATTCAAATTAGTGTTGCTGCGTGAGTAAGAAATGGTTTGAGGAAAAACAAAACTTTCAATATTTATGGCTAAGTGTTTTGAAAAACGATTAGCGTAAGAAAAATTTAAATAATAAATAGGAAAATAAGGATCTTGATTTTGTGTCGAGAAATTATTATTGTCATTTCTAATAGCCATGACACCACCGCCCAAACTAAAATTAACAACATTATCTCCTTTTGTAACACGAGCAGCACTTCCAAAAATTGGACAAAAAAGTCCATGAAAATTAGTATTAGGAACTACATACGCGTAAGCATTTGCACCAAAATAAATATCTTGAGCTACTTTGTAAGAACATTTGACGCCAACAGATGATGGAAGAAAAATTAGTAAATTCATTGAAATTCCCCAATGCTCATTAAAGCTATAATTTAAATTGCTTATTAAAAAGTAATGTGAAGTAGAATTAAAACCTCTTTTTTTAAATGGAAGAGCATTCTCTGAAATCATGTAATAGTTTGTGTAATAATTATCATCAAAACGTGGTGCTTGAAAAGCTTTTGAAGCATTAATAATTGAAACTTCCTTTATTTGATATTTAAATAGTCGTTGTTTCGTATTTGTTTTTTTTTCGAGGATCACAAAATCTTTCAAATTTTCTTCAATAACCAGCCCACGATATGTGCCGCCATAAATTGTGGTGATCATATAATATCTGCCCGGTTCAAATTGTGGTGTAAAGGAATTGCTTAAAGTATCCTGTGCAATAGAATTGAAATTACAAAATAAAAACACAATGAATAGAATACTAAATTTTGAATGTGCTTTATACATGATTGTAAATTGTACGAAGTAAAAGTAGCTAAATTTTAGCAATTATTTTTTGCAGTTTTATTTTGTAAAACTAAGAAGTTGAAAATGATAAAGCCAGCAATTTTCCCCGTAGAATTACATTTTAAAAGCTATCATTCCATAGCTAAAAAAACAAAAATTAAACCCGAACTAAAAAGTAAAAATTAGAATAAAGCTGCGTAAGCGATTGTAGTGAAAATCCTTTTTGCTGTCTCTTTGCAAAAAGATTGTAACGAAAGCGCGACCCCGCGAAAAAAACAAAACAGAAATGAAAAAATAAAATGCGGGGATACGCCCAAATAAAAAATAAAAAAGTACAGCACTCAAACAAAACCAAGCTAAGATTAATTTTTACAGTGAAGTGGCACAAATAAATGAGGTGCTCCATGCTGCCTGAAAATTAAAACCTCCCGTAATGCCATCTATATTTAAAACTTCACCACAAAAGAACAAATCTTTTATCAATTTGCTTTCCAGGGTTTTAAAATTTACTTCTTTTAGGTCAACACCTCCGGCTGTAACAAATTCTTCTTTGAAAGTTGTTTTGCCTTCCATCTTATAAGTATCATTATAAAGCTGATTTGCCAGTTTGTTTATTTGTGTATTGGAAATATTAGGCCAATTAATTGTGTTATTTATTTCTGTTTTATGTAACAAAAATTCCCAGATGCGTTTTGGTAAATCAAAAAGAGGAGTATTGTATATTAAAGAACGTGATGAACTATTTTTTTCCTCCATTAATCTTTCAACGATCTCGTTTAACTTTAAATTTCCTGTCCAATTTATTTTGATATTATTTTTATAATTAGTTTCAAAAAAATAAGGTGCAGCAAATGCAGAGAGTTTTAAAACTGCCGGACCACTTAATCCCCAATGCGTTATTAACAAAGGACCTTCATAGAAATATTTGGTATTCTCTATTGACACTTTTGCTTGTTTCACAGCAACTCCCTGCAATTCTTTTTTAATAGATTCGTTTGGTAAATTAATGGTGAATAAACTTGGAATAGGATCAATTATTTTATGACCCAGATCAGAAATAAATTGATATGCAATTTTTTTATTATGTCCGCCCATAGCAGCTATAATTGCATCCGCATTATAATTATTTTTACTTGTTTGTACCTCAAAGTCGTTTCCCTTTATAATTTTAAGAACTTCACATTGAGTAATAATTTCAATATTCAATTTTTTAGCCATACCTAAAAAACAATTCGCAATTGTTTCGCTACTATTGCTTGCAGGAAACATGCGCCCATCGTTTTCGGTTTTTAAAGAAATATCTTGATTTTTAAACCAATCAATTGTATCGGTAACCGAGAACTTACTAAAAACCTGAAGTAATTCTTTTTCACCTCTTGGATAGTTTTTTACTAACTGAGAATTATCGAAGCAAGCATGCGTTACATTACATCTTCCACCACCGGAAACCAAAACTTTTGAAAGCAATTTAGTCGTTTTCTCAATGATGCGAACATTATAATTCGGATGTAGAAGTTTGCAGTTAATAGCTGCAAAAAATCCGGCCGCTCCTCCACCTATGACAATTATTTTTTTTGACCCCAAAATAAACGATAATAACTTTTAATTAATTCAGTAACTGGATTAGCTAAAAAATTTGAAATTAGCTTTCAAATTTAATAAAATGCGACTGATTTTTCTTTTTTTGTTTTTTTCTCATTGTATTTTTTCTCAAACAAAGAAAGACTTAAACGATTTTTCATTCACACTCCACGAAGAAACGGTTAATAAAGTATTAACTGCAATAGGAGAAATTTCTGGTACAAATGATTATGAGGTAATGTTTATCAAAGGAAAATATCATTGGAAAATTATTAATCCTGAAATTCAAATAAGGCCTGATAGTTCTCATTTTGTGTGTGATGCGCTTGTAAATGTTGGCCCTTTTAAATATAAAACAAATGTAAAAGGTGACGTGAAGATCACTTATGATAAATTAAAAGATAAAATAGTTATAAAAATTACACGCGCTATTTTTGAATTATACACCGTAATCCTGGATAAAAAATTTCATATAACAGATATTCATTTAGAAGATAAATTCAAAGAGCCTTTTCTTTTCGATGGTCCAAAAGCTTATTCTACTACAATGGATGTGAGTTTACCAGATAGTGCCATAAAAATTATTTATATTCAGCCGTCAGATTGTGACGTTCAAGTTAGATGGCAAGAAGTTTGCGCTACTTGTGAAGTTGCCATAAGTGATAAACCTTTTAAGAAATCAATAGCAACTCAAAAGCCAAAAGTTGCCGCGACTTATTCTGACAATGGTGTACCTACAGGAACAGTCACAAAAGGCGTTTCTACCCAAACAAAAACTGTAATATCTACGGAAAGTAAAACGGTTACACCTCAAAAAAAATAGCTATTTTTACAGGTAATGTTTAATATTTTCAAATTATTTTGGTCTTATAATTTACCGCGATGGTCAATCTTAATTATTGATACAATTATTTGTGCTTTTTCTTTGACAATTGCATTTGCAATCAAATTCGATTTTAATGCCATTCCTCCAACAGATGCTAAAAATTTACCCTATGATTTTGCAATTGTTTTAACCGTAAGGTTTATTTCTTTCGCTTTATCAAAAACATATAAAGGCGTTGTTCGGTATACCAGTTCAAGAGATAGTGCACGCATTTTCGTAATTATTTTGGCAGGAAGTTTCTTGATTTATGTTGCTAATTTCATTTCATTAAAATTTATTAACGGAACTTATTTTATTCCAACCTCGGTTATTATTATTGATGCTTTGGTTTCATTATTTGTGATGATCAGCTCTCGTTTAGCAATTAAAGCTTTGTATCTTGAAACTAAAAACCCAACGAGTCAACGCATTAATGTCATCATCTTTGGTGCAGGTGAAGCTGGTATTATTACAAAGCGTACTTTGGACAGAGACGCTGCGATAAAATATAATGTAGTTGCTTTTGTTGATGATAATGAAAAGAAAAAGGGAAGAAGTCTGGAAGGAATTTTTATCCACACAACTGATAAACTATCTCAATTAATAAAAGAATATCATGTTGAAATTGTTATCATAAGCATCCAAAATCTTTCCGCGACTAAAAAAAATGAGATCACTGATATTTGTCTAAACAGTAATGCGCGCGTATTAAATGTTCCACCTCCAACAAAATGGATCAATGGTGAATTAAGTTTCAATCAATTAAAAACAATCAACATTGAAGATCTCTTAGAACGTGAGCCGATTAAATTAGATGCAGAAATTATTAATAACCAAATAAAAGGTAAAATTGTTTTGATTACTGGTGCTGCCGGTTCAATTGGCAGTGAATTAGCCCGACAATGCATGAAATTTAATCCTTCAAAAATTTATTTACTCGATCAATCGGAATCGCCTTTGCATGAGTTAGATTTAGAATTTAATGATAAATACAAACAAGGTGCTTATGAAGTTGTAATAGCGGATATTAGAAATTCTGAAAGGATGCAAAATGTATTTAAAACATTTAAACCTCATATTGTATTTCATGCGGCTGCATACAAACATGTTCCTATGATGGAGAATAATCCATCTGAGTCAATTTTTACAAACGTGTTAGGTACAAAAACTTGTGCTGATCTTGCTGTTGAATATAAGGTTGAGAAGTTTGTTTTTATAAGTACTGATAAAGCTGTGAATCCAACTAATGTGATGGGGGCAAGCAAACGCATTGCAGAAATTTATATTCAAAGTTTGGGTAAAAAAAGCTTGCCTACCGGTGAGGTAGGCAAAACAAAATTTATCACAACTCGCTTTGGAAATGTATTAGGTTCTAATGGTTCAGTTATTCCACGATTTAAAAAACAAATTGAAAAAGGTGGACCAATCACTATCACTCATCCTGACATCACCAGATATTTTATGACAATTCCTGAGGCTTGCCAATTGGTTATTGAAGCTGGTTGCATGGGTAAAGGAGGAGAGATTTTTGTTTTTGACATGGGTAAATCGGTTAAAATAATTGATCTTGCCCGTAAAATGATCAAGCTCTCAGGTTTGGAAGAGGGAAAAGATATTCAAATTATAATTACCGGTTTACGTCCGGGAGAAAAATTATTCGAAGAATTATTAGAGAATTCTGAAAATACTTTAGCTACACATCATCCTCAAATTTTGATTGGTAAGGTAAGAGAATATGAATATCATGAAGTGAATGAAACAATAAATGACATCATTCAATTATTCGATACCCAAAACAATGAATTAATTGTACAACGCATGAAATCTATTGTCCCTGAGTATATAAGCAGCAATTCTGTTTTTGAAAAACTAGATAAAAAGTAATGATTAAAAGATTAATATACTCTCTATTTTTAATTTTTTTAGGTGGAAATTATTTTTCACAAACACCAAAAAAGGAAGCTAAATCTTCAGTTAAACCAAAATTAATTGTTGGTATTGTAGTTGATCAGATGCGTAACGATTACATCTACCGTTTTTGGGATAGATATGGAAACGGTGGATTTAAAAAATTAGTAAATAATGGTTATTACTTAAAAAATGCACATTATAATTATGTGCCAACTTTCACAGGTCCGGGTCACTCGAGCATTTATACAGGTACAACGCCTCGTATTCATGGCATAATAGCAAATGAATGGTTTGATAAAAAAAAGAATCAAATGGTTTATTGCGTGGAAGATGTTAATGTAAATTCTGTTGGTACAATTTCTAAAGAAGGAAAAAAATCACCAATCAATCAGTTAAGCAGTACTATAGGTGACGAATTAAAAATGAGTACTAATGGTAAAGGAAAAGTATTTGGAATTGCTCTAAAAGACAGAAGTGCCATATTGCCTGCAGGTCATAGCGCCGATGCCGCTTTTTGGTTTGATGATTCAACAGGATATTTTGTTTCATCCTCCTGGTATCTAAAAGAATTACCAAAATGGGTAAGCGATTTTAATGCATCTCAGCTTCCAAAATCTTATTTACAAAAAGGGTGGAATACTTTGATGCCAATATCATCTTATACAAATTCTATTTCAGATCAAAATAAATACGAATTGGCTCCAAATAAAAAAGAAACACCAACTTTTCCATATGACTATTCTTCTTATATAAATAAAAATAAGTTTGCAATTTTAAAAGCAACTCCTTCCGGCAATACCATTACCAAAGATCTTGCTATTGCTTGTTTAAGAAATGAGAAGTTAGGCAAAGATGAATTTACTGATCTTCTCGCCATCAGTTTTTCTAGCCCTGATATAATTGCACATGCGTACGGACCACGTTCTGTTGAAATGGAGGATGTGTATATTAAACTGGATCTCGAAATTGAAGAGTTAATTAAAACGTTAGATACGGAAGTTGGTATGGAGAATTATGTTTTGTTTTTAACGGCTGATCATGGTGGAGCAGATGTACCAAATCATTTGAAAGATGAACAGATTCCTGCCGATTATTTTAGTTCCAATGAACTCACAAAACAAATCAAAAATTATTTTCAAAAAAATTATAACGATTCTACTATTTTTCTGAATTGCAGCAACGAACAAATTTTTTTAAATGAAGAAAAGATCTTGAAATTAAACAAAGAAGATGTTGAACAAAAGTTGTGTGATTTTTTGATTGATAAAGATGGAATAGCAGAAGCATATCCGTCACAAATAATTAAAAATAATGGTTTTGATAAACGAGATATTCGATCACTGATCCAAAAAGGATATAACCATCAAAAGAGTGGCAATGTTGCTTTTGTATTAAGGCCAGCCTGGATGGAGAATATTAAAACAGGTACTACTCATGGCGCTGCATATAGTTATGATACGCATATTCCAATTATTTTTTATGGCAG
>JABDBZ010000018.1 GCA_013288385.1 Bacteroidota bacterium | reverse complement strand
AACTGTTAATACAAAAGGACCAGAAGCTGCTATTTCTGTTTCTCCTGATGGACGTTTTTTATTTATGTTTCAAAGTGATGAAAAAAGACCAGCGGGCGATATATACATGAGTGTGCTTACAGGAACTTCAGCTTCAAAACCTGAACCATTAAATGAATATATCAATACGGATGCATGGGAAGGAAGTTGTTCTATTTCTTCTGACGGACAAATACTTTATTTCGCAAGTGAAAGACCAGGAGGTAAAGGTGGTAGGGATATATGGGCCAGTGTAAAAATTAATGGTGATTGGGGACCGGCAATAAATTTAGGACCAAAAATTAATACTGAATTTGATGATGATGCGCCTTTCATTCATCCGGATGGCGTTACTTTATTTTTTAGTTCAAAAGGCCACAACAGCATTGGAGGTTATGATATTATGTTTTCGATTATGAAGGAGAATGAATGGACTGAGCCACAAAGTATGGGAATTCCTTTGAATACAACAGAAGACGATCTTTATTATGTAATTAATTCGAAAGGAGATAAAGGTTATTTTAGTAGCAACAGACCAGGAGGAAAAGGCAAACAAGATATTTATACTGTGCAACCGGGTATTCTTGGTGATAAGCCCGTTATTGCTTTATTAAAAGGAGTTGTTTATGGAAATGATAAACCAATTGAAGCAACTATTGAAGTTTTAAAAAATAAAGAAAATAAATTAATTGGTCCGTTCATTTCCAATGCAACCACAGGTAAATATTTGATGGCAATTAGCCCTGGTTCAACTTATCGCATAAAAGTTATTGCAGATGGTTTTGAAACAGTTGTTGAAGATCTCGACGTTGAAAAATTGGATAAGTATTTAGAAATGAAAAAAGATTTTTATTTGTACCCGCCAAAAATTGACACTACTAAAGCGATTGTAACTGCAACAACAGCAGTTACACCAACCGTAGCAACCACAAAAAGTATAACGGAAACACCAACTGTTGCTACTACTAGTGTTACCGAAACGCCAAGTGTCGCAGTTGAAAATACGCCTTGTTCTGCAATTCCATTACCAGATTTTACGCCGTTAAAAGGTAAGTCGTTAAATGTACCAGAAAACTATAAATTATTATTGGATCTTGCCGGGGAATTTTGTGCGCAGAGTATGATTTTTAAAGTACAAATTGGCGCATATAGAAAACCACAAAATTTTAAATACAAAAACTTAACCGAGTTTGGTAAAGCTGAAGTGATGGATTATCCAGATGGCATTTCACGTTTTACACAGCAACAATTTACCAAAATAAAAGACGCTGAAAAACTTCGGAAGAAAGTGATAGCAAAAGGACAAACAGATGCCTGGATAGTTGCCTTTGTAAACGGCAAACGCTATACTTTGGAAGAATTAATTATGGTTGATTTCTTGGGTAAGAGTATTAATTAGTTATGATATAGAGACCTGACAGGTTTTTGAAACCTGTCAGGTCTCTGTAGGTTAAAGATACTTTTTCAATAACCCATCAGCTTTTTCTGAAACCTTCGCATCCACAATTAATTCAGGAGCATGAAATGGTTTTTTGCGTGCATCAATAATCATCGGTCCTGCGCAACCCCAATGTTTATTTTCAACAGACTCATCAACACCATATACATCATGCGAAGGATTACTTCTTGTGTATGTGATCCATAAATAATCCTTCAACAGATCTTTACCAAAATTAAAATCGTTATATAAAACAATTTGGGCAATTGTATTTATGCCATCTACTTTCATTAATTCATCACTAAGTTCTTTTATTTCTTTTTTTGCAGTTCTATGATCTGTAAAATCTTTAAATTTCATCATAACAATACCGGGAACTATAAATTGGGCATCACCTAATAATACATAATTAGGAAACTTGGCTGCAAGTGTTCTTATTTTATCTCCATAAGCAGCCAATACCAATTTGCTTCCTTCGTTAATAGATTCCCCGCTATAATCTAATGTGTCGATGCTTGTCTTTGTATAAAAATGAAAATCTCTTTTAAAATCTATTCGTTCAAAAATATGTGTAAGGAATTTTTCAATGTCATGACAATCTAATTTTTTGTCATCCGCTGTAATAAATAAATATTTTGCCAAACTTAACTGCCCTGTTCCTAAAATGCGATTTGCTTGCGTTAATATTTCGGCAGGCCTTTTATTTTTTAAATAAGGTGTGTAACGTTCACTTCCAATTGCCAATAATAAAGGATGTACTCCAGCGGCATCAACTGCATGAATTTCTTTTACACCCGGAATTTCTTTCGGAATTGCACTTCCACTTATTTCATGAATCAATGCGCCAAAAGCTGTATCCTCTTGTGGTGGTCTGCCCACAACTGTAAAAGGCCAAATCGCATTTTCTTTTGCATAAACTTTATGCACTCGCATGAGTGGAAATTCATGCTTTAAACTATAATAACCTAAATGATCACCAAAAGGGCCTTCCGGTTTATTTTCATTTGGATAAACTTCTCCGGTGATTACAAAATCAGCATCTAACGAAATACAATAACCATCTTGATATGCATATTTAAATCTTCTTCCACCAATTGCGCCTGCGAAAGTGAGTTCGCTAATTCCTTCCGGTAAAGGCATTACAGCAGCCAATGAGTGTGCAGGCGGACCACCAACAAAAATGCTCACCTTTAATGGTTTGCCCGCTAAATTACTTTTTGTTTGATGAACTCCAATGCCTCGGTGTATTTGATAGTGCAAACCAATTTCTTTATTTAATAAATAATTGTTTCCATTTAATTGAATACGATACATTCCTAAATTAGAATTCATCACACCGGGTTTTTCAATATCCTCACTATACACTTGTGGTAATGTAACAAATGCACCACCATCCCTTGGCCAATGTTTAATTAGAGGAAGATCTTCAATTTTTATTTCTTTAAATCCTGCTGATGAAAATGATCTTTTTTTTGGAAGGGCTTTTAAGCCTGAGATGCCGGTAGATAAATATTTAAATGGATGTTTGAGCGCTGCAATCGGATTATTTCTCAGCTTCACCAACTCTTGCATTGTGTCAAAAGTATCTCTGAACATAAATTTACTACGTTCAAGTGTGCCAAATAAATTACTAACTGCTTGGTATTTGCAACCTTTTATTTTTTCAAATAAAATAGCTTTTCCTTTTGCTTCAAAAACTTTTAAATGAATAGTTGCCATTTCTAAATCTGGATCTACTTCTTCTTTAATGCGAATTAACTGACCATTTTTTTCAAGATCATCAATGCATTCTTTTAAAGATTTGTAGCTCATATTATTTTTGAATGAAGTAAAGGTATTATTTTTTTAGAAATAGGATGAATGATTTTGAAGGATGCGTCGCCCTGAGCCTTTCGGCTGCGCTCAAGATAAACTTAGCCGAAGGGTGGAACTAAGATAAATTTATTTCCTGTTAGAATTAGAAAAATTGGACGTGCCCCCTTATTTTTATTTCTTCTTTCAAAATAATTTCTAGTGCGGAGTCGCGCTTTCCATTTCAATCTTTTTGCGAGAAGGTAGCAAAAAGGATTTCCACTTCAATCGCTCACGCGACCCCTTCATAATTTTACTTTAATCTCTTCATAAATTTCATCTTAATTTAAGCTTACCATCTAACTCAATATTTATGTCACAAATTACAACGCTAACTCAGTATTTATATTAGCAATTATTTTAGCCCAAACTATAAGGATTTAATTACATGTACGCCGCGTGAGCGATTGAAGTGGAAAGCCCGCAAAGTAAATGTAAAGCGAAGCTTACATTTGGTGCCGACTTGAAACGGAAATCGCGACCCCCGACCGATAATTAATTGGAAGGAACGAACTATTGCGGGGGCACGCCCAAATGAATTTAATGAGCTCAATTAATTATAATATTTCTAACTTTGCGAATCAGAAAAAATGCAATTAAATCCACATCGTTATTTCATAATAAACAAACCATATAAAATGGTTTCACAATTTGTTAGCCCTGATAACGTAAACTTACTTGGACAAATAAATTTTCCTTTCCCCGAAGGAACACACGCAATTGGAAGATTAGATAATAACTCAGAAGGATTATTAATTTTAACTACCAATAAAAGTGTGACACGTTTATTATTTCTTTCTGAAAAACCGCACAAACGAACTTATTTAGTGCAGGTAGAAAAAATAATGTCACAAGAAACATTAGAGAAATTAAGAAATGGAGTTCCAATAAGAACAAAAGGCGGAGGCTATTATCAAACAACTTCATGCGAAATTGAAATTATTGATCGCCCTTTAAATTTACCACCGCGTGAACATGAATTTAGGGAAGATCTTCCGCAAACATGGCTGCGTATGACATTAACGGAAGGTAAATACCATCAAATCAGAAAAATGGTTTCAAATGTTTATCACGATTGTAAAAGATTAATCCGTGTTTCTATAGAAGATTTAGAGTTAGAAAATTTGCAACCCGGCTGCGTAAGAGAAATAGAGGAAGATAATTTTTTTAAATTACTTCATATCGAAAACAAAGATCTTTATAATGACGAATCAAAAATTATTGTTTGATAATTTTACTGACTTGTTTATTTCCATTTACTTCCAATTCAGCCAAATAAACTCCTTGTGGTAGATCCGCTAAATCTATTTCAATTTTATAGTTTCCGTCAGTCAATTTTTCATTTTCGAAAACTGTTTTTAATATTTTACCTGTAATGTCGGTTAAACGTAACGAACTTTTTGAAACAGTATTCATGCTAAAGTAAACTAAACTTTTGCCTAATGTTGGGTTTGGACTAACCTGTGTTATTTTTGAAATATTATTTTCTTTTATTCCTGTTGGATCTAATCCTAAAACCAAATCATCAATTATTGCCCAGGTGCCTGTTTGAGGAATCGCGACATTTTGTACATCCACATTTGTTCCAGAAAGATAAATACTTACAAATAAGGAGTCATAATTTGTAGCTGGACATAATGAGTAATCAATTACACTTATAAATTGTTTGTAAATATTTGTAGACGTAGTAGTAAAAGCATAGCTTCTTGTAAATGAATTTGTGAAAGTTGTAACAGGATACACATATGCCATAAAAACAATTGAATCGCTTGGTTGAACATTGCATTTATACCATCCATTTAAAGTTGCAGGTTTTCCACTCATTGAAAATAGTCCTAAAACTGCGCCCTGAACACTATAACTTTGTGCGCTTAAACCTCTGATATATGCAGCTTGGCTTCCCGTATGCGAAGCAGATGTATCACTTATTTGGTATGAACTATAAAAACCTAAATTATAATTATTTGGTTTACCTGCGGTTACCGATTCAAAACTTGGATTTAATATTTGGGAAGATAATGCTAATGGTAAAAGGGTGATTAGAGTAAATAATTTTTTCATAAGAATATTATTTTAATGAAATAAATTTACAAAATAATTTCGGGAAATTAAAATACGAAAGCGAATTACTTCAAGGAATTGTTAATAATTATGGACGACACAGAGCTTATTTCATTTTATATTTGTTTTCACACATAAATTTATGAGCGACGTAAAATTATTTTTTAAAATTGCTGATGATCTCAATATTTCTTCGCAGCAGGTTAATGCAACTGTAAAATTATTAGATGAAGGCGGTACAGTTCCTTTTATTTCTCGGTATCGAAAAGAAGCAACAGGTAGTTTGGATGAAGTTCAGATCATGGCTATTAAAACAGAAATTGAACGGTTGAGACAATTAGAATCCAGAAAAGATGCTGTTTTAAAATCAATTGAATCACAAGGGAAATTAACCGAAGAATTAAAAGATAAAATTTTAGCTGTTGAAACCCTGTCTAAATTGGAAGATCTTTATTTGCCTTATAAACCAAAACGCAGAACGAAAGCTACTATCGCAAAAGAAAAAGGATTAGAACCTTTAGCGCAATGTATTTTGGAGCAAAAAAACTCTAATGTTTTTGATGAAGCATTAAAATTTGTAAATAAGGAAAAAGAAGTTGAAAATCCAGAAGAAGCTTTGCAAGGTGCTCGTGATATAATTGCTGAAATAATTAGTGAAGATGCTGTTGTACGTGATCTCATTCGTGAGCAATATAAAAAAACGGCGATCATTAAAAGTAGAGTTATCAGAGGAAAAGAGGAAGCGGCAGAAAAATTTGAAGATTATTTTGAGTGGGAAGAGTCTTTAGCTGCTTGTCCAAGTCACCGTTTATTAGCTATGCGTCGTGGTGAAAAAGAAGATCTTCTGATTCTTGATTTAATTATTGATGAAGAAAATGCTTTACATTTAATTGAGAGAAAAATAATTACTTCTCGCGGTGAATGTGCCGAACAAATAAAAGAAGCAATTGTTGATGGGTATAAAAGATTACTAGCACCAAGCATAGAAACGGAGACTCGTTTATTTAGAAAACAATTGGCAGATGAAAAAGCGATCCAGGTATTTGCAGATAATTTGCGTGAGTTATTATTAAGCTCACCACTCGGACAAAAATCTATTCTTGCACTCGATCCCGGTTTCCGTTCCGGGTGCAAAGTAGTTGCTTTAGATGCACAGGGAAAATTATTGGAAGAAACTGTAATTTATCCACATGAACCACAACGAAAAGTGACAGAAGCAGAGAATATTGTATTGGCTTTTTGTGCGAAATATAATTTGGAAGCTATAGCAATTGGCAATGGAACTGCGTCTCGTGAAACGGAACAGTTCATAAAAAATATTGATGTGCTTCCAAAAACAATTCCTGTAATTGTTGTAAATGAAGCTGGTGCTTCCGTTTATTCAGCCTCAGATGTTGCGCGAGAAGAATTCCCCACTTATGATGTAACTGTTCGTGGCGCTGTTTCTATTGGCAGACGATTAGCAGATCCATTAGCTGAGTTGGTGAAGATAGATCCTAAATCAATTGGTGTTGGTCAGTATCAACATGATGTTGACCAAACACTTTTAAAAAATAAATTAGATGATGTTGTGGGGAGCTGTGTAAATGGAGTAGGAGTGGAATTGAATACCGCTTCCAAACAATTACTCTCATATGTTTCGGGAATTGGGCTAACTCTTGCTCAAAATATAGTAGAATATCGGAATGAACATGGCGCATTTAAATCACGGAAGCAATTATTAAAAGTACCTCGCATGGGGGAAAAAGTATTTGAACAATGCGCGGGATTTTTACGAATTAGAGATGGTGTAAATCCACTTGATAAAAGTGCTGTGCATCCGGAGACATATCACATCGTAGAAAAAATGGCGAGTGATTTAAATTGCAGTATAGATGATTTGATAAATGAAAAGGAACTAAGAAAAAAAATTCAATTACAAAATTATGTTACGGAGACTGTTGGTCTACCTACTTTAAAAGATATCGTAAATGAATTAGAAAAACCGGGAAGAGATCCGCGTAAAAGTTTTGAAGTATTTAGTTTTGATGAACATGTTCATGAAATAAAAGATCTGCACGAAGGCATGCGTTTACCTGGAATTGTGACCAATGTAACTAACTTTGGCGCTTTTGTTGACGTTGGTGTTCATCAAGATGGCTTGGTTCATATTTCTCAATTGAGTGATACGTTTGTTGATGATCCAAATAAAATTGTAAAAGTTGGTCAGCAAGTTTGGGTAAATGTTACCGAGGTTGATGTAAAAAGAAAACGAATTGCTTTATCGATGAAAGGGGAAGGAATACAAGTAAAAAGTGAAAAGTCGAAAGTGAAAAGTAAAGAACAGACTTATGATCCAAACGATATGGTATCGGCTTTGGCGGCTTTGAAGGGGAAGTTTGGGAAATAACCACCCACAAATCCAAACTGGCTTTTCACAAAGGCAAGCATGCAAACTACAAATTGCCTTAATTTTCGCTTTAAATTCTGAGTGAAAATATGTATTTTAGTAATATCAAAAACATTACTATGGTAAAACTAAGAAATTTAATCATTCTTGTCTTAATTGTGTCGGCTAGTTCTTTGTTTTCCCAGTTAAGCGGGGTCGCATTTTTAAGTAATCAAAGCAATCATGCGGGAATAAAAGTAAAGTTTATTGCAAATTCTCAAACTGCCGTAACGGATTCCACTTTAACGAACGCTACAGGAAATTACTCAATAAATATTAGTGGAGGAGTTTATCTTGTTGAAATTTCAAAAATGGGATATCAAACCAATTACTATAATAACAATACAGCAGTTCTTCTAACAAATACAACCGTTCTTAATAATGTTACTTTATTAGCAGGTAATATCGTATTTGTTTCGGGAAACGTATCTGGAAATTGGACTAATAACAATACGTATATTGTAACAGGCGATATTACAATTGCAAATGGAAATACATTAAATATTCAATCCGGAACAAATATAAGATTCAGTGGCAACTATTCTCTGACAGCCAATGGTGTTTTAATTGCTGATGGCAGTAACGGCAATCAAATTGTTTTTACTTCAAATTCTGCTAGTCCTACAGCTGGTGATTGGTCTGGTATTTATATTTATTCTTCTTTATCAAACCTTACGAATTGTTTAGTAGAATACGCTGAGTATGCGGTTACATGCAATAGCTCTAATCCCATAATTTCTTCGAATGAAATAACGAATTTTTATGTTTGGGGAATTTCAACAGATAGTTCACCCACCATAAAAGGGAATAAGGTACACGATTATTATGCATTATATTATGGAGTAGGAATAAATCTTATTGGGGGAAGTTCGTTGGTTGAATGCAACGAAGTTTACAATGGCTCTGGATATGGAATTAGACCTTTGACCACATGCACAGTTAAAAACAACATTGTCACAAATATTTCTGATCCTCAAAGAGGATTCGGTATTGGATTAACTTTGGGCTCGCCGAGATTAGAAAATAACATTATATCAGGTTGTCAGCGTGGTATTATGGTTTCAGGGGCTAATAGCTTGGATGCAACTCCGTTGATTATTAATAATACAGTGTATAATAATATTGATGGAATGATGTTGGGCTGGGCGAGTGATTGTTTTGCTGATGCAGTGATTACGAATAATATTATTGTAAATAATACAAACGGAATAAATATTGGTTGTGGTGCAGGAACGGCTTCAGTAATTTCATACAACTGCCTTTGGAATAATTCAAATAGCAATTATAATAATGTACAAATAGTTGGATTAGGACAAATAGTTTCTAATAATTCTAACGGAGATCCTATTGATTCTTATTTTAATATTTCAAAAGATCCATTATTTGTTGGAGGAATTCCGCCGTATTTGAATTCCGGATCACCATGTTTTGGAGCTGGTGATAATGCTTTCTCACCAAATATCGGATGCAATCCATCTTTAATATGCTCAAATATTATTCTTGGAGTAAAAGAAAATAAAAAGGAATCCGAATTCAAAATATTTCCAAACCCATTTAAAGATGATATAACTATTACTTATAAAATGATCAACGGAAAAATAAAGGTTAAGCTATTTGATCCTTTGGGAAAGGAAGTTAAAGTAATGAATACATTTTCTGAAGGAGAATTGAAGATAGAAACTTTGGATCTAAAACCTAGAATTTATTTCTTGCAATTAACCAGTGATAATTCTAAACAAACTATCAAACTCATTAAAAATTAATGAGTGAATACGGTCTCATCGGTAAATCCCTTTCCCATTCTTTTTCAAAAAAGTATTTTGAAAATAAATTTAATGAACTCGGTTTAAAAGATTGCACTTATCTTAATTTCGAATTAGGAGAAATTGAGGAATTAAAAAAACTAATTTCAGATCATCCAAATTTGAAAGGTTTCAATATTACAATTCCTTATAAAGAAAGTATCATTCCGTTTTTGGATGAGTTGAGTGATGAATCAAAAAATATTGGTGCAGTAAATTGCGTTTCCATAAAATGTCATACTGAGCGGAGTCGAAGTATAATTGGCTATAACACCGACGTTTTCGGTTTCGCATCCAGCATCAAACCTTTTTTAGAACCACACCATAACAAAGCATTGATTCTCGGAACAGGTGGCTCATCAAAAGCTGTGGCTTATGCTTTAAAAAATATTGGGGTAGATGTTTATTTTGTGAGTTCAACAAAACAGAAATCAGAGAGTATATTTTCATACGAGCAACTAAACGATCATGTACTCAATGCTTTAAAATTGATAATTAATACAACACCGCTTGGCATGTTTCCAAATGTGAATGATTGTCCTGATATACCTTATCAATTTCTCACAAAAGAGCATTTGTGTTACGATTTAATTTACAATCCTGAAACAACTTTATTTCTGCAAAAATCAAAAGAGCAAGGTGCAACAATTATGAATGGTTTAAGCATGTTGCAATTGCAAGCCGAGAAAAGTTGGGAGATCTGGAATTCGTAAACATAGAAATTTCCTGGAAATTAATAATTCCATTTATGTGAATTATGTAAATCATTTAAAATTAAATGTAATCCAATTCCATTTTTGATTTTCGATATTTGCAATACCTTATAATAATTAAAATGAAAAAATATTTATTTTTACTCGTAACTGTATTTGCATTAAATAGAGCGTCTGCACAAACAACCCCTACTATTGTCATCATTCATTTTACTGAAGATTACCCTTCTTATGCAGCAACTTGGGCAATTGAAGATTGCTATCATCGGGTAGTATTTTTTGATAAAGAAAATGAAACGTTGCGTTCCCTTGTTTATGATAGGGCTGGTTATGTAATTTGTCGCGATTGGAAAATGAGCAGCAATTACCCGAAGCGAATTAGCGATTATTATACTTCTGTTTATCCAAATGAATCATATGCCGTATGGTCAAGTATAGATGATTCAGGCACACAAAAATATTATATCATCCGTAATTCAGAAAAAATTTGGTTCGATAGAAATGGAAAAATAAAAAATTGTGTAGTTGGATAATTAGAAAACACTTTGCTTCAATTGACAATCTAGTTATTCTACAATGCTATATTCAATTGGCTCGAGATCGTTAGTATAAGTAATTATAATTTTAGTTTCTGTGGTTTGACCATTTGGTAAAAAAGAAACTGCAGTTGCTGTTTGATAATAACCAATTTGTGGGGGCTCAACTTGGTTTATAATTCGAATGAGACTATCCGAATATTCTTTGTCTTTTTTATAATTGAATTTATGTAACTTTTGACCAACCAGAATGCTGCTTTTGAAGATAATATAAATATCTTTAATATTTTGACTAAAATCCAGTTCATTAATTTTAATTAATGTATCACGAGAACTTTTAATATGATTTAAGTATAAGCTATAAAATTTTAAAGTGTCATAGTCCATCATCATTTTCAATTCGTCAGGAATACTTTTTCGAGCCCATAAATCCGAATAATTCTTAAATGAATTTTTATTTTTCTCAGCTGGGAAAGTGTTTTTAGTGGAAGTAGAATACGATTCAAAATTGACTATTGCTTTTTCCTCTAATGTTTGTCCAGAAAGGCTTGTAACTAGAGAACTCAAGAATAATATTAAATATTTTCTCATTTTTGGGTATCAGTTTTAAAATAAGAATTTCATGAATATATATGCCTTCTTTGATGCAGTAAAGGTAAACATAAAAATTAAGTTTAATTTGATCGCAGATAATGATTTAGACTTTAAATGGCTTCATAAATTTGTATAAAAACCTCATTCATATAAATATTCTCCCGATATTTGTGAAAAATTCGGCCATGCGTGATTTAATTTGGACAATCATCATCATCTGGGTCATTTATAAAGTGATCGATCTTTTCAGAGGTATTACCGTTAAGAAAACATTTGTATACAATAAATACGAATCTCACAATTCCTCATCACAAAGCGAATACAAAAAGCCGGAAGGCAATGTAACTGTTGAGTCTAATGCTAATCAACACAAAAAAACACCAAATCCGAATGCGATTGATGGTGAATATGTCGATTTTGAAGAAATCAAATAGTATTTAATTTTCCCTTTAATTTTAACTGCAATTAATTCCTTAAATTTACCCAAATTAAAATTTTATGGCTAGTGATAATTTTCAACCGCACGATTACTATTTAATGGATGAACTCTTAACAGATGAGCATAAATTAATTCGTGAAACTGCTCGTGCTTGGGTTAAAAAAGAAGTAACTCCTATTGTGGAAGAAGCATGTCAAACTACCACTTTTCCAAAGCAATGGATCAAAGGTCTGGCTGAGATCGGTGCGTTTGGCCCTTATATTCCATCTGAATATGGCGGGGCTGGCTTAGATCAAATTTCTTACGGTATCATTATGCAAGAGTTAGAAAGGGGCGATAGCGGATTACGTTCAACGGCTTCGGTTCAAAGTTCTTTAGTCATGTTTCCCATTTACTCTTATGGAAGTGAACAACAAAAGAAAAAATATTTACCAAAATTAGCTACCGGTGATCTCATGGGTTGCTTTGGTTTAACAGAGCCTGATCATGGAAGTAATCCAAATGGGATGATCACAAACATTAAAGATAAAGGTGATCACTAATTATTAAACGGCGCAAAAATGTAGATCAGTAATTCGCCATTTGCTGATATTGCTGTTGGGTGGGAAAAAGAGGAAGCCGGAGAAATTCGTGGTTTAATTGTTGAACGGGGCATGGCTGGTTTTACTACTCCTGAAACACATGGTAAATGGAGTTTACGCGCAAGTGCAACAGGTGAATTAGTTTTTGATAATGTAAAAATTCCGAAAGAAAATATTTTTCCAAATGTGAAAGGTTTAAAAGGTCCTTTAGGATGTCTGAACAGCGCACGCTACGGCATTGCCTGGGGAGTTATTGGTGCTGCAATGGATTGTTACGATAGTGCTTTGCGTTATAGTAAAGAGCGTATTCAATTCGGGAAACCAATTGGTGCGTTTCAGTTAACACAAAAAAAATTAGCGGAGATGATAACCGAAATTACCAAAGCACAATTATTAACGTGGCGTTTGGGTGTTTTAAAAAGTGAAAGTCGTGCCACACCTGCGCAAATTAGTATGGCTAAACGTAACAATGTAAACATGGCTTTACAAATTGCACGTGAAGCTCGTCAAATCCATGGTGGAATGGGCATAACAGGTGAGTATCCAATTATGCGTCATATGATGAATTTAGAAAGTGTGATTACCTATGAAGGTACTCATGATATTCATTTATTAATTACAGGTATGGATGTTACTGGATTTAATGCTTTTAGTTAAAACGTAAAGATCATCAATGTTTTAAAACATTGATGATCTTTTTAGAACAAAAAAAACGGATCAATTAATTGATCCGTTTTTTTTACTTATTTAAACCCTAATTTTAAATGTAAGCAATTACCTTACTACTCTTATCAGCTTTAATATTCCATTCAATTTTCCAACCATAAGGACAACTATTGGCAACAGGAGTTACAACATTACCTGCACTGTTTACGCCAAAAGTACACTTCAATGAAAAATCTTTTCCTGCAACTTGCACTATAACGTATCCTTGAACCGGTGCCCATGCGCCGCAAGTCCAGTTCCAAACAATTGGTGTAGAAACCTGACTTGTAAATGCATCACCATCACGTGTTGTTCCATAGTTTTCAAGATTGTTTAAACTATTATCTGATCCAATTCCTTCACCTGTACATGTTAAAACATTATTTGGGAAAGTATAAGTGAATTTGCGATTGATATTATAAACTGCTGTTTTACCATCTTCAAAAGTTATATTTAAATTTGTGCCGGTAACAGAAGTAGCTAAACTTGCTTGGGTTTTCAATAATATTAATTCAAACCAACTACCACCAGTAATATTAGTGATATTTTGAGTCCCATTTAATTTTACAGATTTTCCGTCAGAAGAACGTGTAACTTTGTAATCAATATAATCAACTTTTAAAACACATCCGGCTTGTTTCCAACGCTGACCACCTGCATAATTTACAATAGTTAAACGAATAGATCCTTCACGTTTTCTATTATTAATAACGGTACCATCGTAATTAATTTTAATTGTACCAATGTAAGCACCTGTTGTATCAATGGTATAACCTGTTGAAGTTATTCCGAGCGCAGTATTAATATCGTTTGTGCTGTTTGTAGAAGCACTTCTGCCATGCAAAGAAGTATTATTCCCAACTACAGTATTCACGTCGCTGGTTGCATTATCATTTTCACTTTGAACATTTCTGCTATCTGTCGAAGACTGGCCGTCCTCATTTTTAACCTCTTGCTTCTTTTTACAAGAAGTAAAAATTAATGAGCCAATTAATAATGTGGCAGTTAAAGAAAAAATTACTTTGTTTGTTTTCATTTTTTTGTTTTTATAAAATGTTAGACCATTAAAAACCAATGAGGTTTAATTGCAATACGAAGATACAATTTTTATAAAATCATGCAAATTTCCTTTGGAGAAACTAATTTAACAAATCATTACAATTAAATAATTTCAATTTTAGCTAACATCCCCGCATATCACCAACATAATTCATACTTTTGTTGAAGAAATAATTATATGTCATATATCATAGCCCCATCCATTTTATCTGCCGATTTTGCTAACCTCCAAAGAGATTGTGAAATGATTAATAATAGTAGCGCCGATTGGTTTCATGTTGATATTATGGATGGTATGTTTGTTCCAAATATTTCTTTTGGTTTTCCGGTATTAAAAGCCATTCATAAATATGCAAAAAAACCATTGGATGTACATTTAATGATTGTTGATCCTGACCGATATGCGCAACAATTTAAAGATGCAGGCGCAACAACTTTAACTGTGCATTACGAAGCTTGTAATCATTTACACAGAAGCATTCAAAACATAAAAAATTTGGGAATGAAAGCAGGCGTAGCAATTAATCCTCATACGTCAGCAAATTTATTGGAAGATGTAATAAAGGATATTGATTTGATTTGTGTGATGAGTGTTAACCCTGGTTTTGGTGGGCAAAAATTTATTGAAAATACTTATTCAAAAATCAAACAATTGAATGAGCTTAAGAAAAAACATAATTCAAATGCTCTTATCGAAATTGATGGAGGAGTTGACCTGAACAATTATAAAAAACTGATTGAATGTGGTGCAAATGTTTTAGTTGCCGGCAATACTGTTTTTGCTTCTTCAAACCCTACAGATACAATTCAACAACTCAAAACTTTGTAGTGGCTAATAATTACATTAGTAAAACAGCGTTCTTAAAATTTGAACAATGTCACAAAGCTTTTTTTCTTTATAAAAATCATTACTATTTAAAAGATAAATTAAGCGTTGATAAACAGTTAACTTTTAAACGTGGACACGATGTTGGTTTTTTAGCTCAACAGCTTTTTCCGGGTGGAATAAATGTAGTTGAAAAAGATTCAAATAAGGACAATGCAATTGCTTTCACTAAACAACTCATTGAAAATAAAACACCCGTAATTTACGAAGCAACTTTTGTTTTTAATGACGTACTCGTGATGGTAGATATTTTGGTGTTAACCGAAAATGGTTACATAGCCTATGAAGTAAAGAGTTCTTTGAAAGTTTCAGAAACGTATATTAAAGATGCATGTTTGCAGCATTACGTCCTAAAAAATTGTTTAAGTGATTTGATTGATTTTTTTATTGTCACGTTAAATGAGACTTATGTTTTTAATGGTGAACTGAATTTGAAAAATTTATTTAAACGAAGAAGTGTATTGAAAGATGCAAGTAGAAATGAAACATATATTCAAGATCAAATTTCGAATGCAAAGTTAATTATTGAGAGAAATGTAATTCCTAATGTTGAAATAGGAAAGCAATGTACTTCTCCGTATGAATGCGATTTTTTTAAAACCTGTTGGAAAGATAAAATTACAGAAGAAAGTATTTTTAATTTAGGAAAAGTAAATAAGGATGATCTTTTTACTTGGTATTATAATGGTATAAAAAATATTTCTGATTTACAAAAACGGAACGATCTTCCGAGACACTTAAAGAACCAGGTTGAATCTCAGGTAAAAAAGGAAGCGCATATAGATGTTAGTAATATCAAAGAAATTTTAGCGCAAATTAAAGTCCCTTATGCAGCTATTGATATGGAAATTTGGGGTCAAGCAATTCCTGTGATCATTGGAACCAAACCATTTCAAAAAGTGCCGTTTTTGTACACCCTTTTTTCTGAGGAAGGCAATGAACATTTCTTTTTTGATTATGAAATAGATGATCGTAGAAAGTTTGCTGAATCTTTAATTACAAATACTCAGAAATATCAAACGCTTTTAGCTTATGATAAAAGTTTAGAGAATATGATCATCCTTGAATTGGCCGATTTGTTTAAAGATTTAAAAAATGAATTACAGAAAGTAGCATCAAAACTCTTTGATATATCCGACATTATTCAACACCATTTTTACTATCATTATTTATTTAAAGGAAATTATTCTTTAAAAATAGTTTCAAAAGTAATTCTGAATGAAGATCTATTTGAAAACGAGAATATTCATACTGGTTTAGAAGCTATGAATTCATTTATTTCTTATCGTGCGAATTCTAATGCAATTGAAAAAGAAATTTTGAAAAGTGATCTCATTAACTATTGCATGGTGGATACAAAAGCAACTTTTTTAATCACAAAAAAATTTATTGAATTAACTAAGGTTGAATAGGATCGTCTTTCTTTTTGTTATCAGCATCAAAATAAAATGCCAATGAAAAGCGGAACGTGTTTTGTAATGGATTGTTAATCGTTGTTGGAATCAGATAAGAGATGTCAATACTTCCTATACTATATTTTAAACCAATACCCATTGTAAAATACTGACGGGCACCCTTTGTTTTAGGTTCATGAAAATAACCACCTCTTACTGCGAATGTTTTGTTGTATTCGTATTCCATACCACCACCAATATTGATCTCTGTTAATTCTTCTTTAAAACCACCTGGTGCATCGCTGAACGATTGAAGAATTCCTTGAGGAACAGGAACATTTGGATTTTTCCCTTTAGCAATTATTTGAGCACCTGTTGTAGGATCTACAGCTATTTGGCTTGTAGGATTTCCTAAACTATCTTTTACATATTGATAAATTGGAGGAGTAGGTACCAACAGCTTATTAAAATCAACATACATTCCAAATGTATTATAGTCATCCAGATTAATTTTTAAACCACCACCCAATCTCATATTCATTGGAATAAAATTCTTCACAGTACTATATTTTATTTTAGCTCCTAAATTTGTGAAAGCTAATCCACCTGTTGCATATGCTTTTTTCTCACCCAATTTAAACGTATTACTTTTGTAATACATTGTTAAATCAACTGCCACTGTGCTTGCAGCATTACCTTGCTGGCCATTAAAATAAACTCTGCTTATGCTTGAGTTTATAAAACGTGATGCCACTCCCATTGAGAAATTCTTTGAAAGTTTTTGAGAAAAACCAATATCAACTGCGAATTCATTTGGTTTAAAATCACCTGTGCTATTTCCTTGAGCATCTGTTAACTGAATATTACCCAATGTAAAATATCTTAAAGAAGCACTTACTGCTTGGTTTTTATTAAGTTTTGAATACGCACTGAGGTAGTATAAATAAATATCCGGAACCAAATTTCTTAACCAAGGCGTTGCTGTTAAGGAAACACCAAATTTTTTATCTGCAAAAGCTAACTTACTTCCATTCCAATATGTTGAATTTGCGTCAGGATCTGTTGCAGCTCCTGCATCACCCATGGCACCTTGCTTACTGTCTGGACTTATCATTAAAAAAGGAACTGCGGTGGTGATTGGGTTAATAGTTTGTCCGCCCAATTGTTGGGTACTTATTTGAGAAAAAGTTTTTGAAGAAACTAATGCAATTAAAACTATAAGACCAATCTTTTTCATGACACTTTACAAACGTAATTGAAACGCTAAATATACTAATTTAGTATGACTAATTTTTCAATTTTTTCTGCTTTTTTATTTTCCATATCTGTTACGGATACCTTATAAATATAAACTCCGCGACCTAATTTATCCCCAAAATCATCTCTTCCATCCCATTGAATTCCTTCATTTCTAAAACCTTCACAATTAACTGTTCTATAAATACTTTTGGCAAGCTTACCACTAATAGTATAAATTTGAATCCCGACTTTTAAATCTTCGCAAGCACGATTGTGTTCAAAAAAGAATCTGGTACTTGTAGTAAAAGGATTTGGATAGTTTAACACCATACTCAAAGCTAAATCTGCACTTTTAGCAACAATAAAATCAGCGCTGGCGTTTGAAGAATTATTTTGCACATCCCATACTTTAAAAGCCACGTTATGATTTCCATCTGGAAGATCTGTTAACTGATATTTTACTTTACCACTTTGATAACTATTTAAATTTGCTTCATAAAAATCATTTAAAACAAAAGGTTTGTTTGAGTTTTGATCTAAAATAGCAGTGATGTCGTGACCAAACCCCGTACCAACAGTGTTAATCCCTGAAGAGTCGATAAGATCAGCGTTTAAAATAGGATTTTCATTTGTAACGCCACCATTTACAAACGAGGTACTATTTAAATAGAGTTTAACTTTTGGACCATCTGTATCAAACTTTGCTTTAGGATCAAGTCCACCAACTTTAACACTATCGTAACTTCCATTCGCATCAGTATAGCCATCTGTTGCATAATAACTAAATTTTGAATTACCATAGCTAAATGAAACATCTTTAGGTACCATAAATGAAAAAGAAAAATCTCCATTAGTTACTACTGCTTTACCTTTGTAAATAACATTTTCCTGAGAAATAAATTGAAAAGGAGTTAGTGTACCGGTTGTTAAAGATGAAGCAGGGTCATTTAACAAACAAGTAACCAAATCACTTTTGTCAAAAATAACCGGATAAACCAACCCATTAAAATTTGTTATTTTTGCTTGGGTATTTTGATCCGCAACGTATCCTGTAACTGTTACTTTTGATAACCCGCGTATTGTATCAGAAACATTAATATTCGCTGCCTTTCCATTGATCTGACTTGTTAAAACTTTATTTTTTGGATAGGCTAAAGTTACAGCAGGATCACCTAGCAAATGAAAATTTGAATAAAAGAAATTTTGTAGCAAATCTGCTTTTGTATTTCTAACAATATCTCCGAGTGCAGGCATTTTATTATTTGGATTTTTAAAGAACATATAATCAAAAAGTTTATTGTTTAATGTTTCGTTATAATTAGAAAAAGCCAAACGGCAAGTAGTAAACATAGCAACAGAGCCTCCTTTAGGATTAAGTAAACAAAGTTCCCCGGCAGAAATCCGATCAGGGTCATCGTATCTGCTAAACTCACAGGTAGCTGTTACAAATAATGGTAAACTATTAAAATTAGTCCAACTGTTTATTGTCGGTATATCTACAACTCTTTCTGCTGATAAACCAACTTCGCCACCATGACCTGTATAATTCATAATTAAACAACCTTTATCAATTCTACTATTGAAAGCAGCTTGCATGTCAGGATATCTTCTCCCACCCGGTGTTGCTAAACCTTTGTAAGCGTCAATATAAACTTTAACAATATTATATGCAGGTGAAGCAGCTTTAACTTTGGTAGATAAATTATCTGCTTGTTCCATGTGTAAAGAGGCATCACCGTCATCTGCGCAAAACAAAATATAATCGCGCCAATCACCGTACACTTGAGTAGTTGTAGGAGCAGAACAATTATCTGGTGTAACATACGAAACAGGGCCTGTTTTATAATAATTCTCAATTTTTTTAACTACATCATCTCCTTCGGTTGTGCTGGTTATAATAAGTCTTCCAACACCAATATCCATTCCCCCAACGCTTTCCGCTAAATAACCTTCATTATCATCCATTAAACCATAAAAATCATCGGAAGCCACACTGTATATAACAGATACAGAGTTCTCTGTTTCATATGTTGGTATAAAATTTGTATTTCCCGGTCTTCCATTTTTATTATAATATGATCCTCTACCCATTAATAAAAGATATTTTGGTTGCACACCAGCCCCAATTCCTCTAGTGTAAAGCATTCTTGTAAAATCTCTAATAGCACAAATATCAATTTTACCACTGCTAAACTCATTATATAATTGGTTAGTAGTAACAATTACTGAGCTTAAACCCTCTTGTTGCTGATGTAAAGTTGCTAATCTATTTGAGTAAGATAAAAACTCAGGTGGCGTAACAATTACATAATCTGCTTGCTGTAACGAATGTAAATTTTGATTATCAACGCTACCGTAAAAAACTGGTTTTGGTAAGTTGGCCGGACTAAATACTACATATTCGTTTAGCGAATCTGAATTTGCAGTAAAGTTAAATGCATTACCGCTACTTGCATAAATCTGTTGGTATGGATTAATAAAATCAGTAATATTCCAAATTGTAACACTTGGACTTCCAATGGCATTTAATAAATTATAGTTGCATATTTTTCCAGGAGAAGAAATACGTGAATCCCTGAAATTAAAAGTATTACCATTGAAAGTTATTTCCCGTCTTGCATTAATTGAAATTTTATCCAACCAACCAACAGTATTTGCAGTTAATTTTGTAATGGTTGCAGAAATACTTCCCGATGAATTATTAATTGCCTTCGTTGCCCCGGTTTCAATAGCAGCATAATCAGATAAGTAATTGGTAATGTCATATCCGGCAACAGTAATATCATAATTTAATTGGTTTACAGCAATGTTGTAAACATTATTAATTAAACCTCTTCCGGCAATTGTTGTTTCAGCCCTAATCGTATCATTCGTAACAAAATTCCCATCAGGATAAACAAAAGTGTAACTGTTATTAATGTCAAAATATTCTCCATACATATTTCGGCCACTTTTCACAAAATTGGTAATGTCAATTTCGTGACAAACATAATAATCATAAGTACTCGTGGTAACGTTTGAAGGATTAGGATTAGAGGTTTGTGAAGTGACACGTTTTCCAGGACCTAAATCAAAATTGAGATAATAATAAGAAGTATCCGAATAAAAATTATTTACAGGAGAAAACAATAACGTTTTTGGATCATTTCTTCTATCCCATCTGGTTTTACCTTGTCCGTAAAACATAACATAATCCCCTGAGTTAAAAACATTATCATTTTCACCAACTACTACAATCGAATTTTCTTGCAAGTCGTCGTATCTAAAATCACCATTCATTTCTGGAAGAATATGACCGCCATTTCCATAAATTCTTATATTTTTTGGATTAATAGTTTGAATTGGAATTGAAGCATCATTAAAAAATGATTGATCTAATTTATAAACGCCATCTTGAGTTACGGCAATTTTATACCATTTACCGGTAGCTAAAACAGACGAACTGCTAAATAGATTTGCTTGTGATTTTCGCTTGAGCGGATTAGCAGCAGTTTCCCAATTTAAAGTATAATCTACCAATTCAACCACTTGATCAGATTCATTTATTTTAAACGGAATTATTTTGCAGGAATTGATATTTTTTTCTGCCGCAATACTATTTACGCTTGTAACTTGAAAATCATTTGTAAGATATTTTGAAAAATTTGTTTTTATTGTTTCTGCAATTTGGCCTTCAAGAATTATAGTAGATTTTACAACTAATTTTGCCGTTGCTTTTATGGATAAATCTGTGCTTTTATTTTGAACATAAAAAGGTAAATTATTTTTTTTATAATCGTATAAAGCAGAACGAAGAACAACTTTTTCGAATGAACTTGGGTCTACTTTTGTGATGTTAGATTTTACTACATTTTTGGCTTCAATCACAGATCCTTCATTAACTACTGTTTTTTGAGAAAAAAGTAATAAGCCTGATACAAAAAAGCAGATAAAAAGCGTATATTTCATAAATGGAGCGGTAATATTAACAATTATAAAACGCTTTAATTAGTAAAATATTGTTAAGAAAATGTTTTTGTTTTTAAAAATACATTATTATATTTGTAATGTAAGATTGGTAAATCTAATTTATGACAAAAAGAATTTTTTTGATATTGCTGGTATTTTCAGCAGTTGCAAGCGACTTGAAGGCTCAGGATCCTCAATTTACTCAATTTTACGCTAATCCATTATACTTAAACCCTGCATTTGCGGGTACTGCGAGATGTGCTCGTGTATGTATGAATTATCGTAATCAATGGCCAAATCTTTCTGGAACTTATGTAACTTATTCAGCTTCTTACGATCAGCATTTCGATTTTTTAAATGGCGGTATTGGTGTACTCGTTATGAGCGATGATCAGGCAAGAGGTACATTAAAAAACACACAAGCAAGTTTAATTTATTCTTACCAAGCTGTTATCAATCGCGAGTTTACTTTAAAGTTTGGTATCCAAGCAACTTATTTTCAAAAAACATTAGATAAAGGTCGCCTTAATTTTGGTGATATGATTGATGCCAGGAGAGGATTTGTTTGGAATACATCCGAAATAGTTCCAGCTGCAAAAAAGACTAACGCCGATTTCACAGCCGGTGTTTTGGGTTATAGTAAAAATTATTTTTTCGGGTTTTCAGCATCGCATATCACTCAGCCGGATGAAGGTCTTTTAGGAGTATCCAAATTGCCTGCTAAATTTACAGGACATGCAGGTCTAATTATTCCATTAGAAAAAGGGAATGAAAGTTACATATCACCAAACATCTTATTTCAAGCCCAACAAAAATTTCAACAATTAAATTTAGGCCTCTATTATGTTAAAGGTGCGTTTGTTGCTGGTTTATGGTATAGAAATATGGATGCTGTTATTGCATTGATAGGTGTACAAAATAATAATTTTAAATTTGGATATAGTTATGACGTAACTATCTCAAAATTAAGTGGTAATACAGCAGGTTCGCACGAAATTTCTTTACAAATACAGTTCGAATGTAAGCCTAAACGCAAAAAATATAGAACTATTAGCTGCCCGTCATTTTAGTTAAATTTGTAACCTTTTAAATTATATCGCGTTATAGCGTGTTAAATAGAGTTAGATACTATGAATATGAAGTGGATAAAAAACCGTAAAACTTTAACTGCTATTATGGCGGTTCTTGTGGTTTCATGTACTCAAGAACGTTCACCGGTTACTGGTTGGGCGTATAACGATCCTACAAACGGAGGATTCGAAAAAGTACCTTATGAAGAGCAGGAAACAGGTCCTGGACTTGTTTTGATTGAAGGCGGTGCCTTTACAATGGGTCGTACGGAACAAGACGTGACTTATGAGTGGAATAATATTCCAAGAAAAGTAACTGTTTCTTCGTTTTATATGGATGAGACTGAGGTTAGTAATTTTTCTTACTTAGAATATCTATATTGGACGGGTCGGGTATTTGGTCCAACTTTCCCAGATATTTATTACAAAGCTTTGCCTGATACTTTGGTTTGGCGCGAAAAATTAGCTTATAATGAGCCTTACGTAGAATATTATTTACGTCATCCTGCATATAGAGACTACCCGGTTGTTGGAGTTAACTGGTTACAAGCCAATGATTTCTGTGCTTGGCGTACAGATCGCGTTAACGAATTTATTTTAGTTCGTGAAGGTTTATTAGAGCATACACCTAGTCCTTCTGACCAGGATTATTTTTCTACTGAAGCTTATCTTTCAGGTAAATGGCAAGGTCAGTTGAAACAAAAATTACCTTCATTTGATGAGCAAAATCCAGAGCGTGATGTACGTATGGAAGATGGTATCTTTTTACCTAAATATCGTCTACCAACAGAAGCTGAATGGGAATATGCTGCTTATGGTTTAATTGGTAATACAATAGGTGAGCGTATCACTGATCGTCGTATCTATCCATGGAATGGTCACGGTGTGCGTAATGCCACAGATAAATACATTGGTCAAATTAATGCAAACTTTGTACGTGGTGCCGGTGATTATATGGGTACTGCAGGTTTCTTGAATGATAATGCTGATGTAACTGCTCCTGTTTATTCATATTGGCCAAACGATTACGGCTTGTATAATATGGCTGGTAACGTAACTGAGTGGGTAATGGATGTATATCGTCCAAGTACTGGTCAGGATGCTGATGAGTTCCGCCCTTTCCGTGGTAATGTATTTACAACCCAACAACGTGATAGTACAACACTTATCGGTGGTTTAGGTGGTGAGATCTTAACAAATGTTGATGGACCTGTTTATCAGAAATTTAATCATAAAGTTAATCCTCCAACTGGTCACGGTGTAAGTGGTGAAACAACAGAAGTGACTGATAGTGTATTAACTATTATGAGTAAGGATCCAAATGGTAATAATAATGCTACAGCTGAAGGTAAATCTGATATACCAGGACGTGTTCAATGGCGTCAGGTTTCTAGTACAGTTGCTACTGATAATTTAGATGAACGCAGAAATTATAAAGCTGCTGATTATATTAATTATTTAGATGGTGATGTAAATTCCAGTGTATATTTTGAAGAAGGTGAAGATGCTTATACTGATAAATCAGATAAAATGATGTATGAGTATGCAAAAACTTCTTTGATCAATGATAAGTCGCGTGTAATTAAAGGTGGTAGCTGGAGAGATCGTGCTTATTTCTTGAATCCTGGTACTCGTCGTTATTTAGATCAACGTCAAGCAAATGCATGGTTAGGTTTCCGTTGTGCTATGACACGTGTTGGTAGCCCGGTGGGGTTAGGAAAATAATTGTGAGAATTAAAAACATTTAAACCCTTAAGTAATTAACTTAAGGGTTTTTTATTTTGTAAAATGATGGTTAATAAAATAACAAATGAAAGGCTTTACGACCTATTTCAAAAAGCGAATTGTAATGTAAGCACTGACACTCGAAAAATTGAAAAAGACTCTCTCTTTTTTAGTTTAAAAGGACCAAGTTTTAATGCAAATGAATTTGCATCAAAGGCAATTGAGTTAGGTTGCAAATTTGCAATTGTTGACGAAGAAAAATTCGCAAATAATGAAACAATTTTCTTGGTTGAAAATGGTTTAAAAGCATTACAAGATCTTGCAAATCATCATCGTAAACAATTTAAAATACCTGTACTTGCTATCACGGGAAGTAATGCAAAAACCACACACAAGGAGTTTATAAATGCAGTTCTTTCAAAAAAATATAGAACACTTGCAACCGAAGGAAACTTAAATAATCATATAGGTGTTCCGCTTACTCTTTTAAAAATAAGAAAAGAACATGAGTTTGCTATTATTGAAATGGGTGCCAATCATCAAGGAGAAATTGAAGAGTTGTGTTTGATTGCCGAACCTGATTTTGGTTTAATAACAAATATTGGTAAAGCTCATCTGGAAGGCTTTGGAGGAATTGAAGGCGTTAAAAAAGGAAAGAGTGAATTGTATACATATATAAAAAAGAAGCATGCACAAATATTTATTAATGGTGATGATGAGGTATTGCATGATCTGGCAAAAGATAATGATAAGATTGCATACGGAACCACAAAATTATTTGATACAATAGGTAAACACATAAATGATGGAGAAACTGTTTCATTTAAATGGACGACTCGCTATGGAGAAAAGGATTGGAATAAATTGCCTTTAATAAAGACTCAGATTACCGGAAAATATAATTTTATTAATTGTTTGGCAGCAGTTTGTATTGGACATTATTTTCATGTTGAGGAAAATTTAATTAATGAAGCATTGAGTAATTATGTTCCAGCCATGAACCGCTCACAATTAGTAAAGACAAAAACCAATTCCATTTTATTAGATGCTTATAATGCGAATCCAAATAGTATGAAAGCTGCTATTGAAAATTTCGCGGATTATACTTCTGAAAATAAATGGTTGTTGCTTGGTGATATGTTTGAACTTGGTGAATACAGCGAGAATGAACATAAATCTATCATCAACTTACTTCAAACTAAAAAAATGAGTAATGTTATTTTAGTTGGGAACGATTTTTCTTCTATAAAAGAGAATCCATTTAAAGTCTTTAAAACAACAAGTGAATGTCTGGAATATCTTAGAGTAAATAAAATAGAGAATGCAACTGTTTTAATTAAAGGTTCTCGTGGAATGAAAATGGAAAGTTTGCAAGAAGCACTTTAAGTCCCCCAATAAAATAAGTTTATGAACTTTCAAAAAAATAAATTGATCATATTGATTCTAATGGCAATGCTAGCTGGTATTTTGATCGGTTATATCGTCAATAAATCATTAAGTGATTCCAAATTTATATATGATCGCAATCAAATTAATAAAATAGAAAATGCTAATGTTAGGTCGACTGTAGAAAAAGCAATTACTAAGTATGAAGAGACTTGTTTCAAAGAATCTAAAAAAGATGTTGCAAGTAATTATTCTATTTTGAGTGAGATATTTTTACGCATGATCAAAATGATTATTGCTCCATTGGTTTTTGCTGTTTTAGTTATTGGTGTTGCAAAAGTAGGAGACTTTAAAAGTGTTGGAAGAATTGGAGCAAAGACTTTAATTTATTTTACGACGGCTACTCTTTTAGCATTGGCATTAGGACTAGTTATTGTAAATGTATTTGAACCGGGCAAGGTGATGCACCTTGATTTACCTGACAGCGCGAGTACGTTGGGAGTTAAACCAAATCAACAGAGCGCTAAAAACTTTATAGCACATGTAATCCCCGATAGTGTTATTGGTGCCATGGCAAATAACGAAATATTACCAATTGTAGTATTTGCATTATTTTTTGGAGTAGCAGCAGCTTCTATTAAAGAACATGGTAAGGCTATAGTGAATGCATGTGATAGTTTAGGACATGTGATGTTTAAAGTAACCAACTATGTAATGAGTTTTGCGCCAATTGGTGTGTTCGGCGCAATCACCGCAGTCGTCATTATGCAAGGTTTAGATTTATTGAGCGGCTATGCGTATTTAATTGCTTGTTTTTTTGGAGGATTGTTATTTTTTATTTTCATTGTTTTGTTTGCAATTTGTAAACTATTTAAAATTAAATTTTATAGTTTATTGAGAGATGTTAAAGAACCAATCTTGTTAGCATTTAGTACAGCAAGTAGTGAAAGTGCTATGCCAAAAACAATTGAGGCTTTAGAGAAGCATGGAATCAGTAATCGGATTGTGAGTTTTGTTTTGCCGTTGGGATATTCTTTTAATTTAGATGGATCTATTATGTATATGACTTTTGCGACTATGTTTATCGCACAAAGTTATAGTATTGATTTATCAATGGGAGATCAGATAAAAATGATGTTAATCTTATTGGTTACAAGTAAAGGTATGGCTGGCGTTCCGAGAGCTTCTTTAGTTGTTATTGCAGGTATGCTTAGTATGTTTAATATTCCACAAGAAGGATTATTATTATTATTGGCAGTTGATCAGCTTTTAGACATGGGAAGAAGTGCTACAAATGTTGTTGGGAATGCTGTTGCAAGTGCTGTTGTAGCAAGATTAGAAAAAGAGAAATTTTAAAAAACTAATTAAATCGCTTATCTATTGAATTTATAAGCATAAAAAAAGACGTCTTTGCAGAGACGTCTTTTTTATTTAAGATTAGATTACTAGTGATCTAAATCTCCAAATTCTAATTTTTTTCTTTGTATTGCAAGAATGAGAGTACAAATTAAAATAAAGAATGGTATGTACATACAAACTCTTGGTAAACCAAAATGATCAAGAATAATTGAAGATTTGCGTTTTAATCTTTCTGTGATCAAATACATAGATGGTATTAATAATAATGTAAGTATAGTTGCGAAAATTAATCCGAAGATCATTGTCCAACTTAATGGACCCCAAAACACAACGCTATCTCCGCCGAAGAAAATATGCGGATTCAAATGCGTAAAGAGGGTTTCAAAATTAATATTTAATCCAACAGCTAATGGAATAAGGCCAAGCACCGCAGCAATTGCAGTTAACACAACAGGAGTCATCCGCGTTCTACCTGCTTCAACAGTAGCTTCATATAAACTCATTCCACCTTCTCTTGCGAACTCTGCAAACTCAACTAATAATATTCCATTTCTCACAACAATTCCACCAAGTGCAATAATACCCACACCGGTCATAATTATGCTCATATCCATTTTGAAAGCAGCAACACCTATGAGTACACCAATAATACTGAAAAGAATTTCTGATAAAATAATTAATGGTTTGCCCAACGAATTAAACAATCCAACGAGTACAAGTAACATTAAGAAAACAGCGATCATCATGGCGCGACCTAAAAAGCCCATTGTTTCAGCTTGATCTTCTTGTTGACCTGCAAATTTTACAGTAGAACTTCCTGTAGAATTAAAACCTTTCATTACTTGCTGAATTTTTGCAACTACTTCGTTTGGATTAAAACCTTCTTTTACATCTGCTGATAATGTAATGATCCGTGTATTATTTTTGCGCTTAATACCTGCATATGTATTATCATAACGTATATCGCATACAGCTGAAATTGGCACACTGCGTACAAGACCACCCATGTTCATATCTCTGTATGTAATTTTTAGGTTGCGAATAGTTTCAAGATCTATCCGTTGATCGTATTTGTAACGAACTTGAACAGGATATTCATCATCAACATCTCTGAATTTTGTAGCTTCAATACCAAATACTGCGCCACGAATTTCCATAGCTAATTGTTGAGTTGAAATTCCTTCGCGTTGTGCTCTTTCTCTGTCTATATCAAAAATAATCTCAGGTTTATTACTTACAAAATCCGATTTCAAATTATCTACGCCTTCAATTTTAGCTTCATTCAAAAACTTTTTAAGCGCATCTGCATTTTTTACAAGGTCGTCGAAATCATCTCCTTTTATTTCAATACTAATTGGTTTAGCTTGTGGTGGACCAGCTTGCTCTTTATTTACGGTTATTTCAGCTCCCGGAATATCCCATTTCATAGCCTGTAACTTAGTAAGATAATCTGTTGTTGATTTGCCGTGTCGTTTTTCAAAATCAACAAAATTGATCGCAATCTTTCCTTTGTTTGGGTATGAATTTTGATCTCCATCACGTGGATCTGTTACACCGATAGTAACATTACTGATCATAGATTCAACAACAGGATCATTTTCCGCGATAACAGTATAAACTTTCTTTTCAATTTTTCGCATTACGTCATTTGTCACAGCAGGGTCTGTTCCTTCAGGTAATTTTAAATACACGTAAACATTATTCGGATCGCCTTGAGGGAAGAATACAACTTTTGGACCACGCGCTTTGAAGAACATGAGAGAAAAAATAAATAATACAATAACAAGACCAAGAGGTCTCCATGGTTTGCGTAAACACCATTCCAAAACTTTTACATATCGTTTTACAAATGCAGGCCAAACTTTAAACTGCCATAGTTCGATAACTCTATATAACCAAAGGCGATGTAAAACCAAAAAGAAAGCTAAGAAAACAACAAAATTCCCAATACCTGGATGTCCACCCATATAACATAACAAAGTTATTACACCATAAAGAATAAGTTGCATTTTTCCTTTTCTACTGATCTTACCATGATCTTTTGCTTCTTCTTCATGAGATTTCATGAAGTCGACTGCGAATACAGGATTAATAATATATGCAACAAATAGTGAAGCGAGGAGTGAAATAATTAATGTGATTGGAAGAAAGTACATAAACTTACCAATGATACCACTCCAAAAAGCCAATGGAATAAAAGGTGCAAGTGTAGTTATTGTTCCTGTTAATACAGGTAAAAATACTTCACCGGCAGCCATTTTTGCCGCAGTTTTTATATCGCGTTTACCATTATTAAATAAACGATGCGTGTTTTCAATCACAACAATGGCGTCATCCACTACAATACCAAGAGCCAATAGAAAGGCAAAGAGTACAATCATATTAAATGTAAAACCAATACTTGGCATTATTAAGAAGGCGATGAACATTGATAAAGGAACAGAGAGTGCGACAAATAAAGCATTTGTTACTCCCATGAAGAACATGAGAACAATTGTTACGAGAATAAAACCAATAATAATTGTATTGATTAAATCTTGTAATGTTGTTTTTGTTTTAGCGCTTTGGTCGCCACTAACAGTAATATCAAGAGCTTGAGGAAACTCTTTCTTTTTCATATCGGCAATAACTTCTTTTATTTTATCTGCCGCATCAATTAAATTTTCACCTGAACGTTTAATGATGTTTAAAGTAATAACATTTTTGCCTTTTGAACTGGAGTAACTTTCTTTTTCTAAAAATGAATCTTTTACTTCGGCGATATCTTTTATAAATAATTTTGCGCCAACTGCAGAAGTAACAATAATGTCTTCAATTTCTTTAGGATCTTTAAATTCACTTTTAATACTGAGAGTTGGTTTCATGCCATTTATTGGAACGTTACCACCTGTAATAGAAAGATTTTCCTGAGCAATTGCACGTTGAATATCTCCCAGAGTTAACTGAGCTGCTTGCAATTTATAGGCGTCAACATTTACTTGTATTTCCCGATCGAGAGCACCAACAATTTTTACTTCGTTGATTTCTTTGAGCCCCTCAATTCTATCTTGAAGATCTTCAGCATATTTTTTTAATTGTTTAAGATCATAATTGCCGGCAATATTAATGTACATGATTGGAATTTCAGAAAAAGCAATCTCTTTGATCATTGGTTCACGCGTGAGTGTTTGCGGCATATCAGTACGCGCTTCATCAACCGCATCTTTTACTTTTTGTTTGGCAATATCAACTTTTACATCGGTATGAAACTCAACAACAATCACGGAAACGTCTTGCAAGGAAGTACTTGTAAACTTCTTAACTCCGGAAATAGACTTTAAACGTTTTTCGATTGGTTTTGTAAGGGTGTTTTCAATATTAGTTGGCGAGTTACCAGCATTAACCGTGTTAATGTATATTGTAGGTACAGTAATGTCTGGAAAATTTTCTTTTGGCAAAGAGTTGTATGCCATGATTCCAAATAGGGTAATAAATATGGTGACTAGATAAATAGTTATTTTATTATCTATTGCCCAGCTTGATGGTTTAAATTCTTTTATTTTATCTAACATATTATTTTTGTTTGATGAGCCGTTAAAACTAAATGCAATAATTATTTTTTAACAATTACTTTGTCACCTTCGTTAACAAGGTCGTAGCCATCTGTGATCAACAAATCTCCTTCTTTTAAGCCCTCAGTAACTTCCAAAACACCATGGTATTCATGTCCGGTTTTAATTACCTTTTTCACTGCGACTCCATTTTCAGCAACCAGAACATAGTTTTCATCAGTTCCTCTTTGAATATATTTAACGGGCAAAGTTATTTCTGGTTTTGGAGATTGGTAATCATTGATCCTTAATTTGGCAACCATGTTTGGATGATACTCTTTCGAATTATCTAAAAGAATTTCAACCATAAATGTTCTCGTAAGTGCATTTATTCCTCTTGATGCATAATGAACTTTTGAAATAATTGAATCTTTAGTATCCGGAAAAAGAACAAGTACTTCGTTACCATTTTTAATTCGGGCCGCATAAGTTTCGGCAACGTCAGCTTTTACTTTTAAATTTGAAAAATTAATAACAGAAATAGCACCTAAGCCTGGCATAATAGCCTGACCAACCTTAATGTTTACGCCATCGACAGTGCCATTAATTGGTGAAATAATTTTAGTCATGCGAACTTGTTCCTGTAGGGAGGCCATTTTTTTCTCTACACTTTCTTTTTGAGATTTAGCTTGAATGTATTGAACTTCAGTTCCTATTTTTTGATCCCATAAAGTTTTTTGTTTATCGTATAGTTGATTTGCAAGGTCCATAGTTGTTTGCATATCAGAAATACTTTGAGCTAAAGCACGTGCATCAGTTTCGGCCAAAACCTGACCCTTTGTAACTTCATCACCAACTTTTACATTTATTTTAGTAACAGTTCCCGGCATTTCGCTTGAAAGTGAAACGTTTTCGTCAGCATCAATTTTCCCTTGAACTTCAATATATGTTTTAAATAATTGTGTAGTTAAAGGCTTAGCAATTACTTCAATTACTTTCTCTTTACTTTTTGTAGTATCTGTTTTAGAAACTTCCTCTTGAAGGGCTGCAATTTTTGTTTCAAGTTCTGTTTTTTGTTTTTTTAATTTTTCAAGTTCAGCTTTTTTATCAGGTGCGCTGCAGGCAATTAATAAACCTGCAATAACTGCGATAGTTATATAATTTTTCATGATGTTTTTGTTGGAGTAATTTTTCATTATTTAATGTTTTATTTTATGAGAGTTCCTGTTGCCTTTTGATAATCAATTTTTGCTACCAGCATATCGAATATTGAGTTGAGATAATTAGTATCCGCTTCTTTTAAAGAAGTTTCAGCAGTGATTAATTCTATATTGCTTCCAACACCTTGCTCGTATTTTTTTTGTGCAACAGTGTATACATGATTTGCTAATTCCCGATTTCTTTTTTGATATAACATGGTTGAATAAGCATTGGCGTATAAAATGGAAGCTGAAGAAGCTTCTAATTCTGCTGACATTTCTAAATTGCGAATTGTATTTTGCATTTTCTTGGAAGTTATCTGAGCCTGTTGTATTTGATTATGTCTTTGTAAACCATCAAAAATATTGAGGTTTAATGTAGCTCCAATTAAAGCAATTTTAAACCACGGTTGTTGTGGAGTGTTTTCAAAATCAAATTTTTGTCTTTGCGCATTGTACTGATAAGAACCGTAACCTGCTAATGTAGGAAGGTATCCCATTTTTAAACGTTTAACATCTAACTCATTTAATTTTTGCTGAGCAGTTAACAATTGATAATCGGGTCTTTTGGAAACATCAATTTTACTCGGATTTAATATAGATTGATCTTCAACATTAATATTTAAACTATCAGTTAAAGCAATTTCATCGGATATTTTATAACCCATTTGAAACTTTAACATGTTTTCGGAAAGTGTTATTAGTTTTCCCGTTTTATCCTGTTCAGTTATCAAATTATTGTATTGAACTTCTATACGTTCTACATCAATTTTTTCTACAAAGCCTTGTGCATTCATGATCTTTGTATCTTCAAATATTTTTTTCAATCGTGCTACGTTTGCATCCAATAAAGCCTTTCGTTGATTATTGATTATTACATTATAATAAGCTTTAGATACCTGAGCTGTTAAATCTACTTTTGTTCTGGTTACACTAATTTTAGATAAATTAATATATTCTTTTGCAGCACTTAAACCTATAATATAATCGCTGCTGAAAATCAATTGCGATGCACTAAAACCGGCCGTAGCATTATATTTTGTACCAAATTTAACCGGTGCAAATGACCCGGCAGGCCCACCAAAAAATTGAGCAGGTATTAATGATGTAGGTAAGGAGATATAATCTTTAAGATCAATACTTCCACTTACTTGTGGTAAACCGAGACCTGTGATTTCATTTTTTCTGAAGACAGCATTTTTTTGATCGAGGTCGGCATTTAAATAACTTGGACTATTCTTTAACGAATATTCAATAGCTTCCTGTAAACTAAAAGACGCTTTTTGTTGCGCGAATAGAATACTATTAAAGAGAAGAAGCGGGGTAAGGATTTTTTTTATCATATTATTCTTCATCAATATTTTTATGTTTATTAATTAATTTATGTCCTTTCAATGTACATACGCCATATAAAAAATGTTCGGTAACAGCAAGCTGAACATCCACAATGTTGAATTTATCATGTGCAAAAACAACACCATTTAAAGTCATTTCAATATTTTCAACACGGAGTTTAGCCAAAAGTTTTGGGTTTATATCTTTTCTAATGTAACCGTCTTTTTGGCCTTTAATAAGAGATTGTTCAACCATTTCCTGAATAAAACTTGATTTAAAGTTTTGAAATTCCTTCCATGTTTCGGGATAGTATTTATTTAGTTCATGAAAAACAATTGGATTTATTTTGCTAAACACTTCACGCATTTCTTTCATGATCTCAAATACTTCATCAACTACGTTTTGTGATTTTTCATAAATGTTTTTAAAACGACATTTATCATTCTCAATACTTAATTGCATTAACGAATGAACAATTTCATCTTTTTCTTTATAATATTTATAAATGGTTTTTTTACTCATGCTTAAATGACGAGCAATATCATCCATGGTAATATTCTTGATACCAAATTTAAATATCAGTTCTTCGGCACCTTTTAATATTTTGTTTTTTGCAGACATTTTGAATTCGAGAACAAAACTATGGAAACTTTTTTTGTTTTGCAAGTTTCCGATATAAAAATATTTTTTTGCATCTTTACAGTTACTTGGCTAAAGAAAAACATACTGTAATGCAAAGAATGAGGGGTTGGTTAACTACCGCCTATCGCCTGGTAATCCTTAATGACGAGACTTTTGGGGAGAAATTTTCTATTCGTTTATCACCTTTAGGATTACTTATTACAACTGCGACTATTACTATTATTATGACCACTTTGGTAATAAGTTTGGTGGCTTTAACCCCTTTAAGAGAGTATATTCCAGGTTATGGCAACGTATCAGATAGAAAAGAATTGTTAAAATTAACAACTAAAACCGATTCTATCGAACAGACTTTGGAGGCAAAAGAGAGTTACATTAATAATTTAATAAATGTTTTTAATGAGAAACAGGAAGAGAATCCTTCAAAACCCAGAAAGGATTCTTTAAAAGATTATTCAAAAATAAAAAATGAGCCTTCTAGTTCTGATCTTAATTTTAGAAAGGAAATAGAGGAAAATAAATCCAATCAGACAACTGTAACATATGCGAGTAAAACAAAAGCTTTAAATGATTTGGTATTTTATAGTCCGGTTAAAGGAATTGTAACTACATCCTATAATGTAAAAGAGAATCATTTTGGAGTAGATGTTGTAACAAAAGAGGATGAAGAAATTAAAGCGCCATTAGATGGAACAGTTATTTATACAGGCTTCACAATTGAGGATGGTTACATTATACAAATTCAGCATAGTAATAACTTAATGAGTATTTTTAAACACAACTCTCGTTTAAATAAAAAAATGGGAGAACGTGTAAAAACAGGGGAGGTGATAAGTTCGGTTGGTAATACAGGTGCAAGTAGTAAAGGAGCTCATATGCATTTTGAACTGTGGTTTAATGGGACGCCTGTTAATCCGGAAGAATTTGTTTCTTTCTAAAATAGGCATTAGTTAAAAACAAAGTATTAAAAATTGCGAAGAAACTTAAACCTACTTGCGTTTCTAATGTATCCTCAAACAAAAATGAAACAATTGCACTGGCAATGAAAAGCCAATAAAGAATCGAAAGCTCTTTCCATAAAAGAATTAAAGGATAAATCAAAGAGACTAAAAAAACAATTAAACCAATTAAACCAAGCGCAACAAAAATTGTTACAAATTGGTTATGCGGTCTTTTATACCATTCTTTATCAAGTGGAGATTCGGATTGCGCATAACATTCGTTCATAGTAGTTTGAACATCACCGGTACCAACACCAAAAACAAAACCTTTTTCAATGGCGCAAAAAGCAGACTTTAAATAAAATAAGCGCATGGTAAATGAATGTCCGTTTACAGCACCATTATTTTTATATTCAAATAAATCATAAAGTAATTCATACAAACGTTTGTTTATAAACGACCATTTGGAATAATTTATATTGGAGACGCCATTTGAAATTTCTTTTAATTCTGCATCAGTTAATTTTGAAACGCTTACTGAATCTTTTGTTTCACCTTTACTTGCTAAAAAACGAAGTAGGGTAAAAAAACGTTTAATATTATATTTACTTTCTAAATTAAATGTATCTGTTGGAAAATGCTTATTCCATTCCTTTTGCAATTCATAAGGTTCAA
>JABDBZ010000017.1 GCA_013288385.1 Bacteroidota bacterium | reverse complement strand
AAAAAATAAATCGTTTCTAGATCAAATTGAGAGCGTTGGACAAAGCGATATGATGAGATTGTATATAAATCATGATTTGTATAATAAAAGTGAACAAAACAATACATTCAAAATAAACTCTCTTTTAAACGCAAAAGAAAGTGTTGCGGGTGTAAAGTTTAGTCCAACCGAAATTATTTTGAACGGTAATTATAAGCCTGTAAATAATTTACTTCAACAAGTAATTGAATCGCAAGAACCATCAAACATTTTAATTTATGAGCAATTGCCATTTGGGACAAATTGTTTTAAAGCAATTGCAATAAGTTCTTCGAATCAACTCAATAAAACAATTAATCTACAGAGAGCACAAACAAAATTTTGGGATGAGGTCAATAAAAAAGCCCTGTATAATGCGACTGATGAGTTTTATTCATGCCTCGATAATTCAATTGTTGAATTCAGCTCATTTAATAACGAGGCGATAATGGCAAACCTCAATGATACTGCCAAATGCAAAGAAATTATTCAATTCATAAAAGATAAAGATACTTTATATAATTATACTTTTATTTATCACCTAAATAGAAACGATGTAGTTGAAGGATTTTTTGGAGAATTGTTTGATGTAAAGGCCAACTATGTATTTATTTTAAATAATGCCTTATACCTTACAGAAAACTTACAATCAGCTCAAGAAATTATTTATTCGATTACAAACGGGTCAACTTTGAAAAATAATAATGCCTTTATGAATTATGCCAACGAAAATGTAAATCCGTTCTGTAATTATCTGTATTATCTCGTTCCAAGCGCGAACACAAAAAAAATAAATGAATTTAGTGGGATTAATATAGACAAGAATAAAGTAGTAATTAAAAATTTAACGGAAGCAAATATTGTTGTTGCCAAACAAAAAGGCAACCTTAAATTTAGAATGCATTTAAATTATCAAGCGCCTTCTTCAGACAATATTCCAAATATGTTATGGCAATCTCAATTGGATTCTGACATTGTAATAAAGCCTTATTTGTTCACAAATCATAATACGGATGAACGAGAAATTTTGGTTCAGGATAAATTAGATCAACTCTATTTAATTAATTCAACAGGGATTATTTTATGGAAGAAAAAAATAAATGAGACTGCTAGATCAGAAATATTTACTGTGGATCTTTTCAAAAACAAGAAGTATCAATTGCTATTTAATACAGATAATTATTTGCATTTGATTGATAGAAATGGAAATTATGTTCCGGGTTATCCCATTAAACTTCCTGCTAAAGCAACTAATGCTATTTCGCTTTTGGATTATAATGGCGATAAGGATTTTAGAATTTTTATTGCCTGCAAAAATAATTTAATTTACAATTTCAATTTGTATGGCGTGCGATCAGAAGGGTATAAACCTTATAAAACAGATGCGCCAGTTAAATTACCAATTCAATTTGTACGTGTTGGAGAGAGTGACTATTTAGTAACCATTGATGAAGCCGGTGTTATACAGGCCTTTAGCAGAAAGGGTGTTGGAAGAATTGGATTGAAGAATAAGTCAATTGAACATTGTCAGGATTTCGCAATTGTTGGCACCAATAACATCAACCGAACATTTTTATATTATATTGACGATAAAAATAATTTAATAAACAGAATATCTTTCTCCGACAAGAAGGACATCATTAAACTAAGCAAAGATCTAATGAATGCTCAAATTAAATTTGGGATGATTAATGATGATCAAACACCTGATTTTTTGGCACAATCTGTTAATGGGCTAATTGCATCAGACATTAATGGAACATTTATTTATGAAAACGATAAACTTGATGCTGCTGGACTTTGTAATACGATAAAAAATGGCGTTAAACAATTGTATTACGTTTTTGATAAGGATAAGCAAAAAATAGTTATTGCAAATAGCGCATCCATGAACCTTATGGAATTAAAGGCGAGCTCTGAACCGAATATATTTAACCTGTTTAAAGATGAAAAGAACTATATGATCTATTCTTATAAAAGTAAGCTCATGTGTAATTTGTTAAAATAGGAATAAATAATTTTGCATTCTTCAACGTTCAATTAACTTTGCGGTACTAAAAACACAATATGTCGATACTTACGATACAAAACGAAAAAGCAATTAAAAATACTATTTACATTACGACTGTTTTAATTTGCGCCGTTGTAGTTATTTTGCAACAAAAATATTTACCTCATCCGGATGTTTTTCCAGATTTTATTTATAAACTTCCAATGATCAACGCCATATTAAATGGGACATGCAGTGTACTGTTGATTTTTTCTTTACTTGCGATTAAAAAAAGAAATATTCCTTTACACAAGCGTTTAAATTTAACGGCATTTGTTTTGAGTTCATTGTTTTTGGTGTGTTATGTAACGGCGCATTATTTTATACCCGACACTAAATATGGCGACATTGATCATGATGGAATTATGAGTGCTGCAGAATCTGCTGCCGTTTCAGGAATTAAACCGGTTTATGTTGTGATATTATTATCTCATATATTTTTAGCGGCTATTGTTTTACCATTTGTATTGCTTTCTTTTTATTATGGTTTAACAGATCAACGCGAGAAACATAAAAAATTGACACGCATCAGTTATCCAATATGGCTCTACGTAACCATTACCGGTGTTGTTGTTTACCTGATGATTTCGCCTTATTACGGTTTTTAAATTAATACTCGCGAATTGAATGGGTATAAAATATTTCGTAAGTACAATTTCTTTTATTTTTATTTTTGTTTCGTGCAAGAATTCAGATGAGCCTAAACAAATAAATGTAACTCAAAATCAAATCACATGGAGCCAAAACATAGCTCCAATTATTTATAAAAACTGTACACCTTGTCACCGACCAAATCAAAGTGGCCCATTTAATTTATTGTCGTATAGTGATGCAATGAAAAAAGCAAAGCAAATAAAGTTTGTAACTCAGACTCGTTACATGCCACCATGGCCTGCAGATGTTAACTATTCTCATTTTATAGGCGAACGTATTTTATCAAAAGAAGACATTGAACTCATAAGAATTTGGGTTGACACAAAAATGTTGCGGGGCGATTCTACCTATGAACCAAAGTCTCCAATATTTGATGATCGTTCTTTTTTTGGTAAACCTGATTTGATAGTAAGGGCAAAAGATTTTGTGAAGATTAAAGGAAATGGGACAGATGTTTTTTTAATCATGAAATTTCCTTACGAACTTAAAAATGATACCATTGCTGATCTTATCGAGTTTGTGCCGGATCAACATAAATTGGTTCATCATGTTAATGGTCATTTAATTAGTTATGATTCAAACAGAACATTTAATTATATGACAGGAGAAAGTATTCATAATGATACAAAAGCGCAATTAATGGATGTATATAAAAATATGCATATTCCCTATACGGATAAATTACAACCAAATTTTCCGACGCTTACACCAAATGCTGTTTATTATTTACCGGGATATTTACCGCCTGTTTACCCAAGTGAAATAGGTGGGTATAAATTAAAAAAGAACGGGGCATTTTTATTAAATAATATACATTATGGACCAAGCATTAAAGATGTTATTGATTCAAGCTATATCAATGTTTTTTTTAGAAAAGAACCGATTAAGCGAAGAATTATTGAAATGCAGTTAGGCACGTTTGGTGTTTCTAAAATAGAACCTGAATTTATTATTCCTCCTAACGAAATTAAAACATTCCATACACAAACAACGCTAGATAAAACTATTTCAATGTTATCTATTAACCCACACATGCATTTAATAGGAAAAACATTTTGGGCTTATGCTTTGAAACCAAATGGCGATACTATCCCACTTATTAAAATTCCGAAATGGGATTTCAGGTGGCAATATTATTATACATTCAAACATCCAGTAAAATTGGAAGCAGGTAGCACTATTCACGTGTTTGGTGTTTATGATAATACAAGTGCTAATCCATTAAATCCTTATTCTCCTCCTCAAACAATTACGAATGGAAATGGTGTAGAAAGTATGAGAACCACAGAAGAAATGTTTCAATTCATTTTTACATTTGTACCTTATAAAGAAGGTGATGAAAAAATTGATTTGGAGAGGAAATAGTAACTGCTTTATTGCTTTATCTGACTAAATTTTCACTTATTCAATTTGCCCTTCGACTCCGCTCAGGGTGACATTTTTCTACATTTTCACTTTTTGTATTATTTGCTCTAACTCTAAACTTGCGAGAGAAAATTTTATGTTCTTGCCGTTGTGATTATTTTGTTTTTTGGTTTGGATCTAACCGTGTCTTTGTGCCTCCGTGGCAAATAGTATTCTTGTCTCTAGACTTAGTTTATCTTGAGCGAAGCCGAAAGGCTCGAGATGACAGAACAGTATAACTTAATATCCCAACACGCTTCTCACAACTTTCAATTTCTCATTGGCCATTTTTGAAGCTTTAGCTTCACCAATGCTTAATTCTTTTTCGAGAAGTGTTTCGTTATTCATTAAGGAATTAAAAGTGTTTCGCTCTTCTTTAAATTTATCTAAGATCAATTCGAGTAAAGCGGTTTTTGCATGTCCGTACCCAAAATTTCCTTTGATGTAATTATTTCTTAATGCTTCAATTTGATCATTATTCCCAAGCAACTGATACAATTTAAAAACATTGCACGTGTCTGGATTTTTTGGTTCCTCCATCGGAGTGCTATCAGTTATAATACTCATCACAACTTTTTTCAATTCTTTTTCAGGTAAAAAAATATTAATAAAGTTGTTGTACGATTTACTCATTTTTTGTCCGTCAGTTCCCGGAACAATTTTTGTTTGTTCGTTAATTAAAACTTCGGGCAACACAAATATTTCCTGACCAACATTTTTATTAAAAGCAGAAGCAATATCACGCGTTATTTCTAAATGTTGAATTTGATCTTTTCCAACAGGAACATAATTGGCATCGTATAACAAAATGTCTGCCGCCATTAAAACAGGATAAGTAAACAAGCCGGAGTTGACATCACTCAAACGTTCGCTTTTATCTTTGAATGAATGCGCATTAGCTAACATTGGAAAAGGCGTATAACAATTTAAATACCAGGTTAACTCAGTAACTTGTTGTACGCGACTTTGACGATAAAATAAATTCTTTTGTGTATCAAAGCCAAAAGCTAACCAGGTAGCTGCAACTGCTTTAGTACTTTCTTTAGTAAATGCTGCATCTTTAACACTGATTAAAGTATGTAAATCTGCAATAAAAAATAAACTTTCATTACCTGCTTGTCTGCTTAATTCAATAGCGGGCATTATGGCGCCTAGAATATTGCCAAGATGCGGAACGTTTGTACTTTGTATGCCTGTTAAAATGCGTGCCATATATTAAACAAATGTAAAGGTTTATTGTCTATTTTTGTACTTCATCTTGTGATTATTATCAGAACTATATTTATGCCAATTTGGAAGCTGTGGTTTGCGCTTTCCTTTATTATTCCATTTCTTATTCTTTTCCCAATATTTTACATTGCATTGCGGACAAAAAAGTTTGAAACTGTGTTTAAACTCAAACGGTTTTGGGCACGTATTATTTCTATCCTTAGTTTTTTATATCCACAAATAAAATACACACATAAAAAATATAATTTACCTCGTCCATGCGTTATTGTTTCAAATCATACGTCGTACTTAGATATTATTTTCTCTCCGTTTTATGTTGATCATACGGCGGTTTACATGGCTAAATCTGAACTAATGCAAATTCCTTTATTTAAATATTTTTTTGTTTATTTCGACATTCCTGTAAAACGTAAGAGTGTTACGGATTCGCATCGCGCATTTAAAAAAGCAGGAGAAATAATCGATTTAAATATCAGTGTTATTATTTATCCCGAAGGAACCATAGGCGATAAAGGTGTATTGAGACCATTTAAAAATGGAGCATTTAAATTAGCTATCGAAAAGCAAGTGCCAATTATACCGGTGGTTAATTTAAATAATTGGCATTTTTTGGAGAATGGTGGATTCTTTAAAAGTAATGGCAGGCCAGGTATTCCGAGGATTGTAGTAGGTGAACCCATTTCCACTTTAGGAATGACGGATGAAAATTTAGTTGAATTAAGAGATAAAGTTTTTAACTTTACACAAAACGAATTACAAAAATTTAATGGCAAAAAAGATTGACATAAAAACAGTGGATGAGGTTGCGCATTTGGCTCGTTTAGAATTTAATGCAGAAGCCAAAGAAGAGATCATTAATGATATGAATCGCATGCTTACGTTTATTGAAAAATTAAATGAGTTGGATACAGATCATGTTGAACCATTAATATACATGACCAACGAACAAAATGTTTTAAGAGAAGATATTCCAGCTGTTACAATCACTCAAAAAGAGGCATTAAAAAATGCACCTCAAAAGGATACGGATTATTTCAAAGCACCAAAGGTTATTGATAAGGATTAAGATTTTGCAGCCGAGAGGGTAATTCTTAATTAATGATTTTCAATCTGCGCAAATCTTATTAAGTCTGCGTCATCTGCGTTCTATTGTGCAACACGTGAAAAACGAGCTTTAACTTTATAAAATAAAGCTTTCAATTGTTTTCTGAATATAAATCCTAACATCACGTAAGGTACTGCCATCAAATATAAAATACCGGAGTTTAAACCGCGGGCAATTGAGTGTGGATCTTTTTTTAGGGAACTTTCGGCCGATTGTTTACACATGGCACACTGCGCTTCAACAGAACTAAATGCAAAAACCAAAATAAGAACTGAAATAAAAATAAATATGGTTTTGCGATTAATCATTACTGATCAAACTTTTTGTATTCTTCAGGAACTGCCAATTTGGAATTGTCAACTTCGCTTTTAGTTAATTTGGTGATCTCTAATTTTGAAACGAATTTATTTTCTTCGATCGATCTTTCCTCACTTAAAACAGGCATAGTACCTTTTGCTAAACCTTTGATCTTACTAAAATAAATACTTTGTTTATCTTTTCTATTCCATAACTCCATCATTGGAATAAAGAAATCATAATGTTCTGTCGTGAGATAGTAGGTGATGATGGTATTTTCTTCTGTGTTTTTAACAACATATTCATGACACTTTAATCCATTTATGGTTTTGTCTTTACCCTTAGTTACATCACATTTTCCTTTTAAAACAGGAGGAATCTCACTTTTTAGTTCGCTCCAAACTTTACGTTTTGGGTTTACGACCTTAATATCCTTTCCTTCTAAATCAAATATAAAACTTCCTTCAATTGTATTATTGTTTTTCTTGGAGTATTGATCCAATTTAATTTTACTATCCTTAACCCAGTATGTATTTAAGCTAGTGTCTCTAAGCGTATAATACTTAAACTCAATAGAACCCGAAAATGACTGCGCAAAATAATTTACACCAATAAGAGCAAATAATATAGTAAAGAGTCTCTTCATAAAATGAATTTTAGCGTAAATTTATGAAAATTAATTAATTCGAGGGATATTTTATGGGTTATAATTCACAAAATTTAGGTGAAAAGGGCGAAAAGGAAGCACGTAATTTTCTGGAAAAAGAGGGGTATTTAATTTTAGAAATGAATTGGCGCTTCAAAAAATTGGAAGTTGATATTATTGCTAAGAAAAATGATGAGCTTATAATTGTCGAAGTAAAAGCACGTTCAACCGATGTTTTTGGGGAACCGGAGATGTTTGTGAGTAAGAAAAAACAAAAGAATTTGATCAAAGCAGCTAATGAATATATTCTGCTAATTGACTTTAACGGAGAAACGAGATTTGACATCGTTTCTATTTTGCAAAATAATGAAAATTTAGTTGTAAAACACATTCCCGGCGCCTTTTATCCCTCAATAAACTAGAGTATCTTTGTAAGGTAATGGCAGATAAAAAGTATAGCGGTAAATCAAGCTCTGATTCAAAAAGCAATCGCAAATCAAAAAGATCATTTAGTAAAGATTCGTCTTCTTTTTCAAAAAAAGATGATTCAAAACCAAGAAGATCATATTCGGATAAAAAAAGTGATTCCGGATCAGATAAAAGTTTTTCAAAATTCAGAAAAGATAAGGGCTCTTCATTTAGCAAAAATGATAAATACAAAAAGAGCGATAAACCTTTTGGTGAAAGAAAATCGTACGACAAAGATTCAAAGTTTGAAAAGAAACCCCGTCTGACGGATGGGCATGCTTATAACAGAGAGAGTAAATTCAAAAAAGAAGAGGGTGATAAACCAAAACGTTCTTATGATAAAAGTTACTTTGATAAAGATTCTCGTGACAAGAAATCATATGATGATAATTCAAAATTTGAGAAGAAGCCTTATAGCAAAGATGATAAATACAAAAGAGAAGATGGTGATAAACCAAAACGTTCTTACGACAAAAGTTATTTTGATAAAAAGTCACACGATGAAAAACCCCGCCTGACGGACGGGCAGGCATACGACAGAGATTCAAAGCATGAAAAAAAATCGTATGACAGAGATGATAAATACAAAAAGGATGAGGACGTAAAGCCAAGACGATCTCGCATCACAGATGGGCAATCTTTTGATAAAAATTCTAGCGATAAAAAACCTTTTTATAAAAAAGATGGCGAGAAATCTTCTTCCTACGAAAAAAAGAAAACATATGGAGATGATCGTGGTGAAAAACGATTTAAGAAAGATGATTTCAAAGAAGGAAGAGGATTTAAAAGTTACGATAAAGACAAAAAAAGCTTTGGTGATAAACCTTATAAAAAAAGAGATTCGGATTATGGCAACCCGAAAAAACATAATGATGATGGTTTAATTCGTCTAAATAAATACTTAGCGAATGCAGGCATTTCTTCTCGTCGCGATGCAGATACATTGATCTTAGGTGGAACAGTAAAAGTGAATGGAGTTGTAGTGGATACATTGGGTTATAAGGTTAAGCCAACTGATGTAGTTACTTATGCTGATTCTACAATAAAAAATGAACGCAAAGTTTATTTGCTTTTGAACAAGCCAAAAGATTTTATCACAACAACTGATGATCCGCAAGAAAGAAGAACGGTAATGGAATTAGTTCGTCCGGCTTGTAAAGAACGCATTTATCCTGTTGGTAGATTAGACCGCAATACGACAGGTTTATTGCTCTTTACAAATGACGGTGATATTGCAACAAAATTAATGCATCCAAAACATGAAATAAAAAAAGTGTATCATGTTACCATAAATAAACCGATGCGTGGTGAAGATTATAAAGCAGTTGGAGAAGGTATAACTCTTGATGATGGTCCTGTGAAAGTAGACGACATTGCCTTTGTTGGAGAAGGAAAAAAAGAAATTGGTTTAGAAATACACAGCGGTAAAAATCGAATAGTAAGAAGAATATTTGAACATTTGGGATATGAGGTTTTAAAATTAGACAGAGTGTCTTATGCCGGCTTAACTAAAAAAGATTTGCCAAGAGGGAAATATCGTTTTTTAACGGATAAGGAAATTTCTTTCTTAAAAATGTTAGGTTAAACAATTTAAAATAAATTTTTTCGTTAAATTTGATACTATGTGTGGAATAGTTGGATATATCGGAAGCAAAGATGCTTATCCTATTTTGATTAAAGGTCTGCAAAGACTTGAATACCGCGGTTACGACAGTGCTGGAGTTGCACTTATTAATCCTGACGGAACATTATCTGTTTATAAGAAAAAAGGGAAGGTAAGTGAACTTGTTGCCGCAAGTAAAGAAAAAGATTTAAGCGGGAGCATTGGTATTGGTCACACACGTTGGGCTACACACGGAGAGCCAAATGATATAAATTCTCATCCGCATTATTCAAACAGCAAAGATATTGTTATGATCCATAATGGGATCATTGAAAATTATTCTTCAATTAAAGAACGATTAAAAAAACGCGGACATGAATTTATATCCCAAACAGATACGGAAGTTCTTGTTCATTTAATTGAAGATATTCAAAAGCATGAAGGCATGAAATTAGGACATGCTGTTATTGCTGCTTTAAAACAAGTTATTGGAGCGTATGCAATTGTTGTGATGGATAAAAATGATCCGGACACATTGATCGCTGCAAAAAAAGGAAGTCCAATGGTTATTGGAATTGGCAACAACGATGATTTTTATATTGCATCAGATGCTTCACCAATTGTTGAATACACTAAGAACGTAGTTTATATGGAGGATGAGCAGGTTGCTATTATTCGCCGTGGACATGAGTTGAAGATTAGAAGCTTAAAAGATAAAGAGATTACACCTTATATTCAGGAATTGAATATGGAATTGGAAGCCATTGAGAAAGGCGGTTATGATCACTTTATGCTCAAAGAAATTTATGAGCAGCCACGTTCAGTTAAAGATAGTATGCGTGGAAGATTAATACCAAAGGAAGGAAAAGTGCAGTTGGGCGGTATTGTTGATTACGAAGGGAAATTTAAAAATGCAAAGCGAATTATTTTTGTGGCGTGTGGTACTTCGTGGCATGCAGGTTTGGTTGGAGAATATTTATTTGAAGAATATGCGCGTATTCCTGTTGAGGTAGAATATGCTTCTGAATTCAGATACAGAAATCCAATTATTTATCAGGATGATATTGTGATCGCCATTTCGCAAAGTGGCGAAACGGCAGATACTTTAGCTGCGATTGAATTAGCAAAAAGTAAAGGGGCAACTATTATTGGTGTTTGTAATGTGGTTGGTTCTTCTATTCCTCGTGCATCACATGGTGGAAGCTATACGCATGCTGGTCCTGAAATAGGTGTTGCGTCTACAAAAGCATTTACTGCGCAAGTCACCGTGCTAACATTAATGGCATTACATGTAGCGCGTTTAAGATCAACAATTGCAGAAAGCAGATTCAGACAATTACTTTATGAAATGGAAGCGATTCCAAATAAAATAGAAGAAGTTTTAAAATTAAATGATCAAATCAAAAAAATAGCAGCACAATATAAAGATAGTAGAAATGCTTTGTATTTAGGTCGTGGTGTGAGTTTCCCGGTTGCACTTGAAGGCGCTTTAAAATTAAAAGAGATTTCTTATATACATGCGGAAGGATATCCTGCAGCGGAAATGAAACACGGACCAATTGCTTTAATTGATGAAGAGATGCCGGTTTTTGTAATTGCAACTAAAGGTGCTAATTATGAAAAAGTAGTAAGTAATATTCAAGAAGTAAAAGCAAGAAAAGGAAAAATTATTGCGATAGTTACAGCGGGTGATACTGAAGTAAGAAAAGCGGCGGATCATGTAATTGAAATTCCTGAAACAGATGAAACCTTAGTGCCATTAATTTCTGTTATCCCTTGGCAATTATTATCATATCATATTGCGGTGATGCGTGGTTGTAATGTTGACCAACCAAGAAATTTAGCGAAGAGCGTAACGGTTGAGTAATCAAAAATAAGTTTAGTGCGGTTAACCAACTCTTCCAAAGTTCTAAACTTTGGAAGAGTTCTATAATTATTTAACCACTACTTTCTTCGAAATATTCGTATTATAATTTCCTGTAATTTTTAAAATATAAATTCCTTTAGAAAGCTCGTTAGTTCTAAAACTAAAAATATTTTGTTCTACTTTAACCCAATCTTTTAAAAGTGTTGTTATTAATTTTCCTTGTGAATCGTATAATTCAAAACTTAGATATTCTGGTTTAGGTAAATTTAAACTCACACTAAAAATGTCTACAACGGGATTAGGAAATACATTTGCAGAAGAAGTTTCTTTTTTATTTACTTGTTGAATATTTGTAGCTATGCCACCTGTTGCAATTTGGGCTACCCATGCAGCATGAGCGTAAGGATAATTGATGTTGTAATGGTAACCATAATAACCGCTCATCCAAACTTCACCGGGGTTGTTATATCTTCTTTGCGAACCTGAATAATCTCCCCATCTCTCCAAACTACCAGTCAATAAATTGACATACTGGGAACCATCTTGTATTTTTAAAACGGGCGAAAAATTTCCTTGCGCATCAGCACTAATGGCTGAGCAACCAGGAAGAATTTTATTTGAACTATGATCGTAAGTAATGATGGACGTATTATCACTCGATGAATTTCCTGCATACGAAATATTAGGATAACCAAAATCAACCGTATCATTTTGTACGATGTAACCTCTTACGGTTGGTGATGGCGCAGAAGGATTATCAATTACGCCATAATAAATGGTTGCTAAACTATTAGTTGGACTCATTGTATTATGTACAAATTGAATTTTATTGTTTTCATAAAACGCACCCAAATTTCTACAATCATTAGTTGCTAAAACATCTGTAGTAACTGTTTGTCTCGCATTGGGTGGAAAATAATAAGGCTGGTTAGTTATCATTACCTGAGTAGTTACAGTTCCTGATGGTGCGCCAATTGTATCAGTTACGTTTACTAAAAACACACTATCATTTTGTGACGCTAAATTTCTGTTTGAAACAAAATACATGTTTGGTCCGTAAAGTTGACTACCGCCTTTGACCGGACATAAATTTCGGATGGCTTTGTTATTGAATTTAATATTGTGATGCAATGTAGCACCAATAGGCAAACCTGCGTAACCACTATCTTTTTTCATTTGCCAAACTAAAGTCTCAACAAATCCGGTTTGCCATGTACTATCATTATATAAATAATTTACGCTGAAAAATAATTCTTTATTGGTCATAGCGATCATCGGGAAATCGCTCCAAAGCCCAACGTTTAAAGGATCTCCTGGAAGAGTGTATAAGTTCCAGTTGCCTGCGGGATTATTGGTTTGAGAAAAGCCAATAATAACTTTACTTGTTGTATCAACAAAGCCAACCAAACAAACTAAAACGAAACGATCTGTTTTTGGATCGTACATTACTTTTGGATCAAATTCTTGATGCAAACTATTAATTGATGAAGTGAATACAGCTAATGATTTATACGGATAAACAGAATTAGTAATTACATCATGTACATGAATATTGGTATTAACAACCGAAATTAATTTACCAGAATCAGAAATGGCGACATCATTATCATTTGGAGTACTCATTCCCCAAGGATTAGCCTGAAAATTAATACCCTTAACTAAAGTGGATAAAGTTGAAGTGCTACTACTTGTTCTTGCTTGATTAGTTTTATAATTAGGAGGATAATTGTATTCTTCCATTTTTTCTTCTCCTTCTTTTGGCATTTCAGTAACCAAAAGTTTAGGACTGTAATCTTCACTCAATGCGCTAAAATTAACCGTGGATTGTTTTTTGAAGACAAATGATTTTTTTTGCGGCGCGTTACCGGTTTTGTCAAGGAGATTTTTTTTGTTTGACACTTGCGCAAAAGAGGATACAGTTATAAAAAAAAGGAAAAAGTAAAGTGTAAAATTTTTCATGATATTATTTTTATACTATTATATAAAGGTATAAAAAAAAGGGAGATGAGGAAATTTGAAAATACAATTAATAGATTAATAATGAGCTTCATTTTTTCAATAATAAAATAACTTAGTTGTGATTTGCTTTCAAAATGTATCTTTGACTTATTGATAAAAACTTTTAAAGTAGTTGGAAGTACGGATACTTTGTTGTGATTTGCTTTCAAAATGTATCTTTGACTTATTGATAAAAACTTCAAATGTTGATTTAAAAGTTGATCCTAGGTTGTGATTTGCTTTCAAAATGTATCTTTGACTTATTGATAAAAACAACTTATTCAAAAATGATATTTCCTAGACAGTTGTGATTTGCTTTCAAAATGTATCTTTGACTTATTGATAAAAACTTTCTTCAATCCATTTTTCAGCTTCAGCTTGTTGTGATTTGCTTTCAAAATGTATCTTTGACTTATTGATAAAAACTATTTAATCAAATGGAGTTCGTAGAATATAGTTGTGATTTGCTTTCAAAATGTATCTTTGACTTATTGATAAAAACGAAAGTACACAGCCGAATATTGTAGAATTAGTTGTGATTTGCTTTCAAAATGTATCTTTGACTTATTGATAAAAACATTCATACTTTGATTATAAAGATCATAAGTGTTGTGATTTGCTTTCAAAATGTATCTTTGACTTATTGATAAAAACAGGTAGGTCAAAAACCACAACAAAATCAAGGGTTTGATTGCTTTTTATCAATGAAAAAAACGAGGTTTTATCAAACAAATGTCCGGCCATTAGCCGGATTTTTTGTTTCTGTTAAGGAGTTTTATATCAAAAATAACGACTAATCTAAAAACATAGTAAAAGCGTTGGCATGAGTGCTTCACTCCGTTCGCAATGATGAGAAGTTAAAAAAGCTCTAGTTGCTGAGGTATTTCAGGTAATTCCTGTACTTTTGATCCATAAAATAATTCTATCTGACCGAATTGTTTATCTGTGATCTGTAAAATGCCAACTTTACCATGTTCGGGTAAAAGTCCTTTGACACGTTTTTTGTGAACGTCTGCATTTTCAGAACTGGCACTATGGCGAACATACATGCTGAATTGAAACATACTGAAACCATCCTGCATTAAATCTTTTCGGAAACGCGCAGCCATTTTCCGATCTTTTTTAGTCTCCGTTGGTAAATCATACATTACGAGTGTCCACATAACTCTGTAGGCGTTTAAACGTTCGGTATTTATATTCATATTTCAGGATATACTAATTTCCGTTGCTCTCCTTCAAAACATTTTACCAAGCTCACCGCTGTGCGTTGTGTGGCTAACATTAACGGACTTTTTTCGCCATCAATAAAAACATCCATTGCCGGAATTTTGAGTAAAATAATTTTGTGTTCTTTTTCTAATTCTTTAACGGGACCAAATTCATTCACCATTTGATAAACGATTTCATCTACATAAGGTCTGTAAGGTTCCATGAGATCATCAGCCAAACAAAAAGCATTGTAACGGTTTCGGTGAAAAATACCGAGTGTAGGTAAGAGACCTGCAGAAACGATACTCCGCGCCATTGTGCCACGTAAAATAGAGTAGCCATAATTTAAAAAGTTATTTGGTGGCGGACCTTCACGATGCCTCACAAAACCATTTACATGTTTAAAAATAGTTTGCCAGTAATAAACTGCGGCAGTTGCTTCGCAGTTATCTGTATCACCACTTTTTACATTTTTATGGAGGGGAATTAAGTAGTCTGATTTTAGTAATAAATTATTTAAAGTTCCCGCTTGATTTTTTATTTTTTGAATAACTGTTTGTTGCCACAATTGTTTTTTTAATGGTTCACTTGCGGCGAGTTGATTATCGTAGCGTTCCTGCTGAATACTATTGCCTTCGAGTGGTAACAGCATACTTTGCGGCATATGTCTGTAATCACAAGTTATCAAGCCCACATTATTTTCCTGCAACAATTGAATAAGCCCGCTTGTTAAGGTAATTTGTGGATGATCAATAACCATTATTCCTATATCTTCCACAGGTATAGTAGCAGTCTTAATTTCACCATCGACTGTGCTTTCAATACTCAGCTGTTTGTCTTTTAAACGGAGGTAAGCGGGATTGCCGAAGTATAGGGTGCGTTTGATCATTCGCCGATTTTTATAATTTCTCCTAAATGATTTATTCTAATTTTTGTAAGTCTTTTCAAGTGATCGTTTGATTGAAAACGTTCCCAAGTAATTCCTCTTAATTCATTTTCATTTCTATTTACAGTTGTTTCTAAATGATGTCTAAAATCAATTTGAAATTGTCCTACGCTATTTTTGGAAAGTTTTTGAATTCTAAATAGTTTTTTGCTTAAGTTATTTCTGTTTGAAGAGTCAAAGAAATTAATTTTGTCTTCTGTTAGATTTTCGGAATGTTTTAAATCAAAAACGAACAAATCATTTATCTGCATGGAGAACTGAAATTTTCCTAGCTCTGAATTATCTTTTTTGCTTATAATAGGATATGGTTTTTTAGTTTGCTCAATATTTAATTTACCTATTTCAACTGCTTCCCATAACGATATAACCTTATCATTATACTTTCCGTTTTCATCTCTATATATAAGTGCATGATGATTGCTACCAGTTTTAACATAGCCGTTTCTTATTTTCTCTACTTTGCTTTCATCATATACAGTAACTGATTTTATTTGTATACCTTTTTCTTTATTTAGCCATAGTGGATTTTCTTTAAGGTTAACAAAAGCTTCCTTTATTTTTCCGCCCTTTTCATTGATTCGTACTTTTATAATGGCTTTTATTTTTTCATCCGCTATTTTTTCAATTTGTGCAGTTGTAATATTTTCTGTAATGGCAACCCTTTTGGTACAAGTTTCTTCGTAAAGAATCACTTCTTTTATTTCTTCATTATTATATTTAATAGGGTTCTTTTTAAGGGTTTTAGAAGCAAAAGCTATAGAAGCATTATTCTCAAATTGCAATAAATGTTCTTTTATGATAGATTTAATATGTGGATGTGCAATATTCTCAATCTCAGTAAATTTTTCATTAATCTTAGTTTTTTTATCTGCAATCTTCTTTACTTTGCCCATAACGGTTTCTTCATGCAATCGGCCACGGGGCGTCCAAGTAATTTGTGGTTCGGCATGCTTAGGTTGATTAATGTTTTTACTTAAAACTTTAGATGACTTTTTAATGGAAATAAAAATATTTTCTAAATGTTTCTTAGCTTTATTTTTAAAATCAGTTATTGGTTGATCAAACCAATTATCTGATAAATCAGCAAATGATTTTAAATCAAATTTTTTATTAGGCTTGATTTCATCGCTGATGAATTTTTCTATCTTTTTAATTTCATCTTGCCCAAGTGCTTCACGTTCCAATTGATAAATCTTATTGAGATTATTTAATTTGAAAATAATTTTTTGATCTGTTAAAGCGCATATTAAAGCATCAACAGCGTGATGCCTGTGGTCATCTCTTTTACTCCAATCTTTAATTGTCTCGTAAGATTTAATGTCACCAATTCTGTCCTTATACTCTCTTGTTTCTATTTGCCCAATAGCCTTATATTTATCAAAGCTTAATTCTTGCAAAACATTTTTTAACTCCCATTTTTCACGCAAGAAATCTGTAATTTGTCCTGTAGTTGTATAAGTGTTCTCACAAACTGTTTTCAACATTTTTACGGCCTCTTTTGCTATGTATTGAGAATCTTTTTTCATGCGTTCCACAAAATCAGAAGGAATATCTTCTCCTTTGCACATAAGATTCTTGAACTTTGCTTTTGAAATGGAGCCTTTCCCGTCTTTATAAAAATTGTTTACTTTTTGAGTATATTGATCGAATGTTTCATCACCTTTTGATTTCATAAAATCATAAGCTGTCATTTGATTTTTGCCTTCATTACCACTATTACATTTTCTATGAGCAAGAATGAAATTATTCATGTTATTACTAAAGGAGCGCGACTTAGGTAAAATATGATCAATCTCTCCGTTGCCGTTAATGAAATCAGTTTTTGAAATAGGGTTATTACAATAAAGGCATTGCTTATCAGTTTCGTTCCATAATTTATATCGTTGAGTATCTCTGGCATTTACAATTTTAAAAGCGTATTCGTTTTTTAAAATTTCTCGTACTTTGTCGTTTTCTTTTTTATTCTTGCTGTTGAGGTTGGCAATATTTTTTCGGGTTTTTGCACTATTACGAAGTTCTCTCGCTAACTCAACTCTTATTTCGTCAAATTTACCATGCTTATCAATAGCAAGATTTACAATGTTGACTACTTGATTTAATATTTGTTCAACAACCGGATTTCTTAAGCTGTTTTGAAGAATAGGCTTTAGTTTTTCTTTTACTTCTATTTTGGTTTTATAACCGCTATGGTCGTAACCAACAGCATCACACGCTTCGCTATATCCCAGACCTTTTTGTAAATGTGGAATTAATTGTCGTATAGCGCGGGTTGAAAGGCTACCATAATCCACATTATACCCAACGGCTTTGGCAATAATGGTAGCTTGTTCAATTGTAAAACCAATTCTTTTATGTAAAGCATTTATTACTTCGGATTCACTTGGCAATGAATATGTAATATGCCACAGTTCAAGTAATCCTCCTTTTTCATCATGTTTATCCAAATTGAAAAATAAAAATTGTTCAGGCTTTTCAATTTTTGCCTTTATTAACGCATCTTTTATAATTGAATATGTTCTGCTGCCATCAAGCTCAGTAAAATTTAAATATCCTTCCGTTCTTTTAAGGCCAAGAATTTTCTTTGTTTCAGTAACAGTTAATTTAAATTTATTGTTAAGACTTTCTCCATAAAACAAATCATGGAATAGTTTTTCTTTTTGTTCTAAGTTTGGCTTAAGTTTTGAGCCATCTTCAAATGTTGTTTCAAGATCGTTGATTTTTTGCCATATCTTAAAAATTTCAAAATATGGAGATGATTTAGTTATAGCTTTATGATGTTTCTCAAAAAGACAATTTGAAATCAAACCCTTTTGACTTTTTAAAGGTCTTTGATAAAAGATAATTTTATTACGAATGATGTTATATAAAGTACCTTTATTTTCATCTTCATTTATCCCGCCAGTTAAAGTATCCGGATGGAATTGTTTTTGGTATTCCCATATCCTGTCAAACTCTTCTATATATGAAACTCTTAAATACGTTCTTTCACGTATTAATATTTCCAATATGTTTTTAGTCCTTTGTAATTCATTATATAACTGCTGCCCTATAGTCTTTCCGTTTAATTCCGTTTGTAACTCTGCAATACGTTTTTTATAATCCGTTGAGTTTTCTTCTTCCGAGTTGGATTTTCTATTGCTTAAGAAACCACGACGTTGATTTAATAAGATTAATACTCTGCCTAATTGCTGCAGAGATATTTTATCTGTAACTGCTTTGGCTCGTAAACCATATAATTCTAAAGCAGGTAAATTAAATAGTATATCCGTAGGATACATTTGCTGTTCTTTCAAAGTATTATAAAGAACATCTCTTCTTTGCTTGAAGCGTTGATTATTTCGCCTTATACCTCTGTCAGTAGTACGGCTTAAATTTTTACTCGCTGTATTTCCTGAATAGAACTTGCCATGAAAGTTTGGATCTTCAGGGACTATTCTTACAGCCAATTCTTTAATTTCCTTTTGCCCTTCGTTGTCTATTACAACTGACAAGCCAACAGAAGAAACCCCAATATCCAATCCTAAAATCTTTTTTATCATATATTAAAATTAAATTTTATATTTATAGTTCATTTTGAAAAGCAAATCACAATAAGGATTATTCCGTTGTGAAAACATCTAAAGCGGGAGAGCAATCTCTCGCTTTCTTTTTTAGTAATAATCAATAAAGAGTTCCGGTAGATCAAAAACCAAGTTCAGCTATTAGCTTCAATTAATTTTTTTAATGACAAATGCTCAGATATTAGGCGTACTTTTTTATAGTGCACATGTCAAGTATTTTAGTACGTTGTAATTATACTAAAATTCTATCAATTATGAAATACGTATTTATACGTATTTTTTTGATCGAAAACATTAAGAATAATGTGCTTACCAAAGTTTCAAACTTTGGAAAAGCTCAATTAATAACTCAACACGGGCCCTAACCATCTCTCTGCTTCAGCAATGCTTAAATTTTTGCGCTTCGCATAATCTTCAACTTGCTCTTTATTTATTTTTCCTAATCCAAAATATTGCGAATTCGCATTTGCAAAATATAAACCACTTACAGCAGCAGTTGGTAGCATAGCCAAACTATCTGTTAAAATAATTCCCGTATTTTTTTCAACGTCCAATAATTTCCAAATTGTTAGTTTTTCAGTATGGTCTGGTTGTGCAGGATAACCCGGAGCGGGACGAATGCCATCGTATTCTTCTTTAATTAATTCAGTGTTACTTAACGTTTCGTTTTTAGCATAACCCCAAATTTCTTTACGTACTTTTTTATGCATTAATTCTGCAAATGCTTCTGCTAAACGATCAGCAATTGCTTTCAACATAATGGCACTGTAATCATCATGTGCTGCTTCAAATTTTTTCACGTGTTCATCAATTCCAAATCCGGTTGATAAAGCGAAAGAGCCGAGGAAATCGGAATATTGAATGTTAAATTTTGAATTTTGAATTGGCGCGATGAAATCTGAGAGTGCTATATTGTATTGACCCGCCGGTTTTTTTGTTTGTTGACGTAACGAATGGAATGTATACACGGGTTTGTCATCCTGAGCGGAGTCGAAGGATTTGTAAACCGCAATGTCATCATCATTTACAGTATTTGCAGGATAAATGCCAATAACAGCTTTTGCTATTAACCACTTTTCAGAAATAACTTTTGCAAGCATTTCTTTTGCTTCATTAAATAATTTTGTTGCTTCAACACCGTGTTTTTCATCCGTTAATATTTTCGGATATACGCCTTTCATTTCCCAGCTATGGAAAAATGGCGTCCAGTCGATATACTCAGCAATCTCTTTCAAGTCGTAATTATCAAAAACTTTTGTGCCAATAAATGCCGGTTTCTGAATTTCTGCTTTACTCCAATCAATCGGGAATTTATTTTGACGCGCTTCTTGTAACGAAACAAATTTATTTTGCGATTGTGCATTTTTATTTTGTTCACGAACGCGATCATAATCTTTATTTACATCTAACATAAATGCTGCACGCAATTCATTAGATATTAAACTGCTTGCAACAGGCACCGATTTACTGGCGTCGTTTACATGAATTACAGGACCAGAATAATTCTGCGCAATCTTAACGGCGGTATGCACTTTGGAAGTTGTAGCGCCACCAATCATTAATGGCATTTTAAAATTTAAACGTTCCATTTCTTTTGCAACGTGAACCATTTCATCCAATGATGGAGTAATCAAACCACTCAATCCAATAATATCTACATTGTGTTTTTTGGCTTCTTCTAAAATTTTATCGCAAGAAACCATTACACCCAAATCAATAATCTCATAATTATTACAAGCCAATACAACGCCAACAATATTTTTTCCAATATCGTGGACATCACCTTTTACAGTAGCCATTAAAATTTTTCCTGCATTTTGTCTACCATCTCCAACAATTCCTTTTGCTTTGTTATCTGCTTTTTCTGCTTGCAGATATGGTTCCAAATAAGCGACTGCTTTTTTCATCACACGCGCGCTTTTTACAACTTGCGGTAAAAACATTTTTCCTGCGCCAAATAAATCACCTACAATATTCATTCCGTCCATTAACGGACCTTCGATAACATGTAATGGTCGGCCTAATTTTAAGCGAGCTTCTTCAGTATCTAAATCAATGTATTCTACCAAACCTTTAACAAGTGCATGACTTAAGCGTTCTTCAACAGTTCCTTTTCGCCACTCTTCGTCTTTTTCTGTTTCCTTTTTAGTAATACCTTTTAGTGATTCGGCATGTTCAACTAAACGTTCAGTCGCATCATCTCTCCGATTTAATAAAACATCTTCAACTAATTCTAATAATTTTTTATCAATGTCATCATAAATAACAAGCTGACTTGGATTTACAATTCCCATATCCATACCATTTTTAATTGCATGAAATAAAAATGCGGAATGAATAGCTTCACGCACATGATCATTTCCTCTAAATGAAAAAGATACGTTGCTCACACCACCACTTACTTTGGCATACCGTAAATTTTCTTTGATCCATTTTGTAGCATTGAAAAAATCAAGTGCATTTAAGCGGTGTTCTTCCATACCTGTTGCAACGGGAAAAATATTCGGGTCGAAAATAATATCCTGAGGAGGGAAATGAACTTTGTTTACCAAGATATCATAAGCGCGTTTGCAAATATCTATACGGCGTTGCAATGTATCAGCCTGACCAACTTCATCAAAAGCCATCACGATAACAGCTGCGCCATATTGCTTTATTTTTTCAGCTTGTTCAATAAATTTTTGCTCTCCTTCTTTCATGGAGATTGAATTTACAATTGCTTTACCTTGTACACATTTTAATCCGGCTTCAATAACTGTCCATTTTGAAGAGTCGATCATTATAGGTACACGAGAAATATCCGGCTCTGACGCAATTAAATTTAAAAATGTTGTCATCGCTGCTTCGCTATCCAACATACCTTCATCCATGTTTACATCAATAACCTGAGCACCACCATCAACCTGATCTTTCGCAATTGATAATGCTTCTTCGTAATTTCCTTCTTTAATTAAACGTAGGAATTTTTTGGAGCCGGTAACATTTGTGCGTTCACCAACATTCATAAAATTACTTTCTGGTCTTAATGTCAAGGGCTCCAAGCCACTCAAATGCATTAAATGATCGGCAATTGGTTTTTTACGAGGTGCAATATTTTTTGCTAATTCAGCAATTCGTTTTATGTGTGCAGGAGTTGTACCGCAACAGCCACCAACAATATTTATGAAACCTGCTTTTAAAAAATCTTCTATCTGATGTCCCATTTCATGTGCATCCTGATCGTATTCACCAAACTGATTTGGTAACCCGGCATTAGGATAAGCGCTTACAAAAAACGGAGCTTTGTTAGATAACTCTTCTAGATATGGGCGCATATCTTTTGCGCCAAGAGCGCAATTTAATCCTACACTTAACAAATCAACATGTGAAACAGAATTTAAAAATGCCTCAGTTGTTTGTCCTGATAAAGTTCTTCCACTCGCATCTGTAATAGTTCCGGAAACCATCACAGGCATTTTGCGGTCAATAGATTTACAATAATTTTGAATCGCGAACAATGCGGCTTTTGCATTGAGTGTATCAAAAATAGTTTCTATCAAAAGTAAATCTGCACCACCTTCTACTAAACCTTTTACTTGTTGCGTATATGCTGTAACCAATTCATCAAAAGTTACTGCTCTGAATCCGGGATCGTTTACATTGGGCGAAAGAGATAATGTACGATTAGTTGGCCCGATTGCACCCGCTACAAATTTGGCTCTGGAAGCTTGTTCGGGAAACTCTTTATTAAATTCCGCAATAGCTTCTTTTGCAATTTTAGCTGATTCAAAATTTAATTCGTGTACCAGTTCTTGCATATCGTAATCAGCCATAGCAATTGTAGTTCCGCTAAATGTATTGGTTTCAATAATATCTGCACCGGCTTTCAAATATTCTTTATGAATAGCTTTGATAATATTTGGTTGTGTGATTGACAGCAAATCGTTATTGCCTTGTAGATCTTTATGCCAATCTGCAAAACGTTTTCCGCGATAATCTTTTTCTTCCAACTTGTATTGTTGAATCATGGTACCCATTGCACCATCAATGATCAAGATCCGTTTCTCTAATTCTTTTTTAATGTCTGAGTTCATATAGTTCCTAATTTGTTATATTAATTATTGAGAGAGCCATAATAAATTTTAGTATCATAATCTAAACGCACTTGATTGTTTTGCTGATACCTCGCAAACAATTTTTTTAAACAATACATCATATGTTCATAATTTACATGCCCTTTGTTGGGCATATAAGAAGAAGATAATACACGACCTGTTAATCCGGTTAGATCAACGTCCTGATATGAGTAAAACCATTTTTCATGATAATTATTTTCCCCAAAAAAGTCATCAAATATCTTTTTGTCCTGAACATTTTTATGATTTACTGTTTTGTAATCGTTACCACATAATTGTAAAAAGTCTTCATACGACTTTAAGAAATCCCCGCCTTGCCGGCCGGCAGGAGTGCTATCAGTTCTCCTATCATTCCACATTAACAACACAGTTCCATTTGGTTTTAGAATCCGTTTAAATTCTTGTTTTGTTTTTTCTCTGTCGAACCAATGAAACGCTTGTCCGGCAACTATTAAGTCGACCGAATTATTTTCTAATGTTGTATGTTCTGCAGTAGCATCAATACTTTTAAAATTTTTATAACCTACTAATAAATTTTCTGCTGCTTCACGCATTTCTTTATTGGGTTCAATACCGTAAACTGTTAAATTCATTTTTAGAAATGGCTCTGAAGAAATCCCTGTTCCAGAACCAATATCTGCAATTACTGAATCTTTAGAAATGATATGTTGAGCCAATAAAAAATCAAATAATTCCTGCGGGTAATGCGGGCGATATTTGATATAATTATCAACTCTATCAGCGAATCTATTTATTACTTCTGCACTCATTAAAATAAAAAATCCCTTCTCGTTTTTAGTCGGAAGGGATTAGGTTATATTTTTAACTTTAAATCTAATTGTATCCGACTTATCTTTCTTGGTTTAATCCAAGACGAATTCCCACCTTCTAGCAAAAGTTATGAATTTTGAGTTATAAATTATGAATTGGGTTACAACTCATAATTCAACATTCATAATTCAACATTTTACAAGGGTTGGTAAGGCTTCTTCGGGCGTTTCCCTAGGCCTTTCTTGATAAGTTTGTCAAAAGAACTGATACAAAGGTAAACAATTATTTAATTATTTGAAAATTCATTATAATTTTGATGTAGTGAAGAAAATTGCCCTTATATTTTTATGTTTAACCGCCTCTTTTATGCTGGCGCAAAAACCTATTGTTACTTCATATGATATGTACTTGGGGGATACTGTTAATGTGATTGAAAATAACAGCGTTAAACAAGGTCGGTGGGTTTATTTAGGAAAAGACAAAAAAGGGAAAAAGTATAAATTTTATAAAAACAACCAAATTGTTGAGGACGGTTATTATGAAAACAATAAAAAGGTTGGTCTTTGGAAAACATATAATAGTGCCGGAAAAATAGAAAGTGAAATGAGGTTTGTAAATAATGAACCAAATGGAGCGGTTAAATTTTTTAGTGATGATGGTAAATTGGCAGCCGAAGGTTTTTTAAAAGGGAAAGATTTTGTGGGAGATTATTTTCTTTACGATGATCAGGGAAATAAATTAAAAAAGAATTCTTCCAGAAGATATCAATACGCTTATCTTGATTTTAGAGGGAAGGTTGAGAAATTAGGAAAAGAATTAGGAGGCGTTAAGATTACTATAGACATAGATAATTTTGTGATCTATGAAACAGAAAGCAAACCTGATGGAACTTTTGAATTAAAATTAGAATTGAATTTTGATTACGTGATTCGATTTAATAAGGAAGGATTTAGCGAGCATTCTATTATTGTTGATGCGGATGTAGATAATTTATTTGACACTTCTATTTATAAACTTGATAAATGGAAAGTGCATATGACAGATAATATTGCAAATTCTGTTAGTACCGATTTAATGAGCTTATTGCTTAACAAACCAGCCGGAAAAATTTATTTTAATAAACGAAAAAAGAAATTTACTTCTGACGGAGCTTATCTCAATTTATTTACAAAGCAAGTAAAAGGCATTAGTGAGTCTACCAAATTTTTATTAACGCAAACAGCCGATGATAATAAAAAACTAGAGATTGAGAATTTAAGGATGGAGGCCGATAAAAAAATGGCTGAGATAAATGCATTGAAACAAGCTCAGGATTTAAAAGAAGCGGAACTTAAAAAGAAAGAGGCCGAGATTGTAGCGCAAAAGCTCGAAGGAGAGAAAAAAGAAAAAGATTTGGCACTGGCTGAACAACAAAAACGAATCAAGGATCTTCAATTTGAACAACAACAAATAGAGTTGGAAAAAAAGCAGTTGGAAGCAGAGAGAAATGCAAAAGAATTTGAGCGATTAGCTGTAGTAAGAAAAGTGCAAGAGTATGAATTAAAAGAGCAACAAAGTGCACTTAATAAATCGAATCAAAATTTAGCAATAGAAACGGCAGAGAATGAAAAGCGTGCCAACGAACTAAAGTTTGCCAACAGAGAAAAAGCAATTCAAGACGCAGAGATAAAGCAACAAATGTTTTATATGTATGTTTTAGTTGGTGGGGTATTGTTAATGGCTGCTTTTGCTTTTTTCATTTTCAGAAATTTCCAACAAAAGAAAAAAGCGAATCTTCTCTTAGAAAAGCAATCGAATGAAATCAGTATGCAAAAATCTGAGATTGAAGCGAAGAGCAAATTGATTGAACAAAAAAGTTTGGAGACCGAACAAAGTATTCAATATGCACGACGAATCCAACATGCTATTTTACCACCGAAAGAAGAGATCAATCAGTATCTCCAGGATTATTTTATTTTATACAAACCAAAAGATATTGTGAGTGGCGATTTTTATTTTTTCTCTGATAGACGGGTAGATGAAAATAAAGTATACATTGCTTCTGTTGACTGCACTGGTCACGGTGTACCGGGCGCATTCATGAGCATGATTGGTTATGAGAAATTAAAAGATGCAGTGGATCTTGCAAATCAACCGGGCGCAATTTTATCTGAATTAAATAAAGGCGTTAAAATTGCTTTACGTCAATCTTCTGACGCAACTTCTACAAGAGATGGAATGGACTTGGCGTTGTGTTGTATTCCAATAAAAAATAAAAAAGATACAACTACTATTTCGTATGCAGGTGCAAACAGACCTTTATGGATCGTGAAAAAAGATTCGAATGAAGTGGAAGAAATAAAAGCAACAAAAGTTGCTATTGGTGGTTTAACTCAGGATAGTCAGGTATTTGAACAACATGATGTGGAATTGAATAAGGGAGATACCATTTATTTATTTAGCGATGGATATGCTGATCAGTTTGGCGGACCGAAAAAGAAAAAATTAATGACCGGAAAATTTAAAGAGATCATTCTCAATATTCAAGGTTTATCTATTGCTGATCAACATAAACACCTCAATGATTTTATTGATGATTGGATGAAAAACAGTGAACAAGTAGATGACATTTTGGTAATAGGTGTTAAAATCTGATCTTATGAAATTGAAAAAACATTTTTTAGCATTTATTTTATTTGCCTTTTCTCTAAATTTATTTTCTCAACATAAACTTTTGCCAAAACAAGAGGTTGAAGAAATAATGAAGAAACAAGAAAAAGCCTGGAATAATTTTGATATCGATGGTTTTATGTTGTATTACTGGAACAGCGACAGTCTGATGTTTATTGGCAGCAAAGGAATCACTTACGGTTGGAAACAAACATTGGAAAACTACAAGAAAAATTATTCGAGCAAAGAATTAATGGGAGAATTAATCTTTACAAATATTTCATACGAAACACTTTCAACAACTGCTTTACATGTAGTTGGCAAATGGCAGATCAAAAGAAAAGATTCACAAATAGGTGGCTACTATTCTTTGCTTTGGAAAAAAATAAATGACAAATGGGTCATTGTGAGAGATCACACATCTTAATTAATAAAAATTTTATGCAAAAACATTTTCGCTTTTTTCTTTTACTTTTTTTTCCATTAATTGGATTCACTCAAATTTATACACCCGTAAAATGGAGTTTCTCTCAAAAGAAAACAGGTGATAATACCTATGAGGTATATATGAAAGCAACAATGAGTGGAGGCTTTCATATCTACACACAAAATTTGCCGGGAGATAATGGACCAATACCGACAAAATTTACATTCGAAAAAAACAAAGATGTTGAGTTGATTGGTAAAACAGAAGAACCAAAAGGTCACGAAGAATACGATCCTAATTTTGATATGAAGTTGACATCGTTTGATAATGAAGTAACCTTTACACAAAAAATAAAAATTTTAAAGACAACGAAACTCAAAGGTGAATTGGAATACATGTCATGCAACTCAGAAAGATGTTTGCCGCCAGGTCATGAGAATTTTGAATTTGTATTAGAAGGGATTGATCTTACACCGGTGACTCCCGGAAAAACAACCACAGCTAAAGAAGAAGCAAAGACAACAGCGACTACATCAGCACTTACTTTGAATTTGCAAAACCCGCCACAGTTTAATAACAGTACACCAAATGGAATTATTGATCCTGTTAGCTGGGATATTCAAGGATTAAAAGTTTCCGATAAACCCTTGAAATATGTCATGACTTTTAAAGCAACAATTGGAAAAGGTTTTCATATTAATGCGAATAAATTAAAGTCAAACGAATTTGTGCCTACTTCTTTTTCATTTGATTCATTGCAAGGATTAAAATTAAAGGGAGAAATTATTTCTCTCTCGAAAATTACAGAAAAGAAGGACCCTTTATTTAAAGAAGAATTAAGATACCACGAGAACGAAGCTATTTTTACTCAAGAGTTTGAAGGAGAATTGAATGGGTATATAAAAGGAATTTTAGAATTTCAAACGTGTGACGATGTGAAATGTTTACTTGCAAAAAAAATTCCATTTGAATTTTCATTAGCAGATGGAATTTTCACGAAAGTAGAGGAAGCTAAAAACGAAACAATAGTTGCACCTACTTCAGGAAAAATATTTCCATACAAACATCCAACAATTGACATCAACAAACCGTTGAGCGAATGTTCAATTAAAGCAGATGAAATAAAAGGAAAAGGATATTTATCAATTTTTATTTTAGGGTTTTTAGGTGGTCTACTTGCTTTGCTTACACCATGTGTGTTTCCAATGATTCCACTTACTGTTAGTTTTTTTACAAAAAACAGTGAAGGAAAAAAAGGATTATTTAATGCGAGTCTGTATGGATTTTTTATTTTACTGGTGTACGTTATTTTAAGTTTACCATTTCATTTATTAGATTCAATTGACCCAAATATTTTAAATACAATTTCTACAAATGCATATTTAAATGTTGCATTCTTTATTGTGTTTGTTGTGTTTGCGATTTCATTTTTTGGATATTTTGAAATCACATTACCAAGTAGTTTAGCGAACAAAGCAGATTCCGCTTCTAACTTAGGTGGGATAATCGGCATATTTTTTATGGCACTTACATTGGCACTTGTTTCTTTTTCTTGTACAGGACCAATTTTGGGATCGTTACTCGCAGGATCATTAACCTCTGACGGTGGCGCTATGCAATTAACTGCGGGCATGAGTGGTTTTGGTTTGGCACTCGCTTTACCATTTGCATTATTTGCGGCATTTCCGAGTTGGTTAAATGCGTTACCAAAATCGGGTGGATGGCTCTCGAAAGTAAAAGTTGTTTTAGGATTTATTGAATTAGCATTAGCTGTTAAATTTTTATCGAATGCAGATTTGGTTGAACATTGGGGAATATTGAAGTATGAATTATTTATGGGCTTATGGATCATCATTGGGTTTTTATTGCTTTTATTTATGTTGGGCAAATTAAAATTTCCGCATGATACGCCGTATAAAAATTGGACGATAGTGAGAGGGGTTGTAACTCTTTTTGCAGCCGCATCTATTATTTATTTAAGTGCAGGTTTTAGTTATAATAAACAAGCAAAATCATTTGAGAGTCTGAGTTTATTAAGTGGTTTGGCTCCGCCGGCAGGTTATAGTTGGATCTACCCAAATCATTGTCCGCTTAATTTAAATTGTTTTCATTCCTATGAAGAAGGATTAGCGTATGCAAAACAAGTGAAGAAACCAATTATGTTAGACTTCACCGGCTGGGCTTGTGTAAATTGCAGGAAGATGGAAGAAAACGTTTGGAATAAACCTGAGGTTTTTAAAATCATCAATGAAGAGTATGTTTTGATTTCTTTGTACGTTGATGACAGAGAAAAATTACCGGATAGTTTACAACATGACTTTAAAAATTTTCAAGGACAAATTAAAAAGATAAAAACTGTTGGCGATAAGTGGGCAACATTTCAAACAGAAACGTTTGTAAATAATTCACAACCCTATTATGCTTTAATTTCTTGCGATGAAAAGCTTTTAGTAAGGCCGGTTGGTTATACACCAGTGCCGGCAGAGTTTGCAGCTTATTTGAATTGTGGGTTGGGAGCGAGTGGGAAGTAGAATCGAAATTTGTTTATCTTTAAATAAGAATTTAATTAATATGCATTATCATTCAAAGTTAAAAAAGGGAGATGGAAAGTATCATTATTTTTTTAATGGCGGCCTTGATTGGTATAAAAAAACTTTATTAATCCCATTATTTAATGGACAAATTATTGTTTTGAAATTAGAAGGAAAAGAGGTTATTGTTAATATGCGAAGTATACTTGAAGTAGAATTATATAAAACGAAAGAACTTCTCGAGCCCGTTGGAGATAGAAGCATTATTCAATTAATGAATGAGAAATCCTTTGATAAATTTAACTGTACAAAGGAAATACTTAATGAGGTTAAACAAGAATTAGTTACCAACGAGAGTAAATCTTTGATTCAGAAATCTTTTATGAAAATTGAAGATCAAATTTTTGTTATTATGAAATTTGGAGACGAACAGCTTGATTCTGCTTACGATGGAGTTATTGTTCCCTTGGCTGAGGAGTTTAATTTAAAAGCAATACGTGTAGATAAAATCGAAGATTCTGGTAAAATAAGTGATCAAATTTTGGAGAATATTGCTAAAAGTAAAATTATAATTAGTGATTTGACCGGCGAGCGCCCTAATTGTTATTATGAAACTGGCTTTGCACATGCAATCGGAAAAGAAATAATCTTGACGATAAAAGAGAATGAAAAACTTCACTTTGACCTAGCAGGTCATCGTTTTATTGTTTGGAAAACTGAAGCTGATTTGCGTAAAAAACTAAAAGAAAGGCTTAAATCTATATTATCTGACAATTAATTAGGACAAATAGAGCTCTCAACTCTTCTCGATTCGCGTTTTCTTGCGTTAGCGATTGTAGTGGAAATCCTTTGCCTGCCTCTTGTAAAGATTGGAACACTTCGGCTTCGCTCAGTATAAATTCCAAGCGCGACCACGCCCAAGAATTAATTAGAAGAAAAAATTAATTGTGTGGAACGCCCAAATTTTAATTGGTAAATTAAAAACATTCAGGTCTTCTCAACTGCCGCTCGAAGTGACAGCTTCATCATTTAATTAGGAAAAAAATTAATCCTAATTAAAATGTTTTTATTCAGTAGCTGCGTGAGTGATTGCAGTGGAAAGCCCGCAGCGTAGCGAGGACTTGTAGCGTAAAGCACGACCCCGCGAAAATATTATTTGGAAGTAAAAATAAATTGCGGGGACACGCCCAAAGCTTGAATCGTATTATTTTAATTTTACTGTTCTAGCCCTTCGACTCCGCTCAGGGTGACGACTCACAGTGACAGCTTCATCTTCGGAAACTATTTCCCATCTTTCTTCACATCTGTTTTCGGATAATATTTTTTGATATTATAAGCAAAGGTGAGCATGAAGTAACGTTGTAAAATAGTAGTATGTGTATCTTCAATATATGTTTCAGTTATATTACGTTGTATGCTTTGGTTTTGTTTTAGGATATCAAATACATATAAACGGAATTCAGCCTGATTATCTTTTAAGAATTTAAATGCGACAGCACCATTTAATAAATTAATATTTTGATTGTAAGTTGCAGTTAAACCTGAGTAATAAGTATTGTTATATTCTAACTGGAGAACTAACCTCTTGAAAAAAGTTAGATTTAATTTTGCTTTTGAAACCTGGTTGAGGTAACTTGAATTTAAAGTGGATTGAAGTGAATTAATAACGTTGTTGTATGAAGAAGTAGTTGAAATAGTAAAATCTATTTTATCGCTGAAGTTACTGGCGATTACTAAAGCAAGTGATGGACTTGTTGTTTTAGAATAGTTAAATTTATTATTGATCAATGCCGGCACATTACTGTAATTACAACCGGTACTTAAATTTAAATTTGATTTTAGTGCTTTCATTGGAAAACCATAATTGACAAATAACCGAGCATTATAATTATTATTTAAATTCTCTTGTCGGGATATTTGAGAGCCTTTTGCTAAAAATATTTTATCGTAAACCGTAGTGTCTTTATTTGCAATGATGGTACTATTACCAATATAATTATCGGTATAAGAGGCGCTCATTAAGATAAACAATGATGTTGATTTCTGAGTATTTACGGAAGAGTAACGTGCATTCACATTGTGTTGAAACGTTTGTTTCAATACAGGATTACCAATACTTAATTGTAAGCTGTTGCTATTATTGAGAACGTTTTGTAATTGATCGATGCTTGGTGGCGTATTATTTGACCGATAGATAACCCTTAAATTTTTTTGTTTACTAAATCTATATTGAAACTGGGCATTTGGTAAAACAGAATTAAATATTCTGGTATTGTCGGATGAACTAGGAAACTGTTGCTGCTTATTTAATTGTGCTTGTTGAGCTGCTACTCCAATTGTAAAATTAAATTTTTCTTTTTGTAAACGGTAATTGATCCCTCCCAAATGAGCTATATAAGTACTGTTAAATACATTTGAAACAAGCGAATCTCTGATTGAATAATCGTTTGCCGAATTATTTTTATTAAAAGTATTTTTTCCTGATTCAGAATAATTATATGTGAAGAGATAATTAAAAGATAAGAACGTGGTTTTAGTAAGCGGTTCGTTGTACAATAAGTTGCTAGCCGAACTCAATCCGCTTTTGGTAATAGTTGATTTTTGATCAACGGTATCGCTGAAAGCCGGTGGTGTAAAATAATTATTAGATGAGAAAAAAGTACTGTTACCCGAAGAGCCGGTGTAAGTCGGATTTAAATCCAACGATAAAGAACGTCCCCGCTTTGCAAAAGAATGACGATATAATAATGGAATGGCGATGGAGGACCCAATTAAATTAGATTTGTAATTATTGGCAGTATTACTAATTACGGTTGTTTTAGTATTCACACCGGTTAAACCACTTGTTCCATCATTTATCTGAAATGAAATTTTGGGTTGAATTAAAACAGAATTGAAAGAATCTATTTTATGATCAAAGCGAATGCTTAAGCGGTGGTTATTATTATTATTAATTGCTGCACTATTTTCATTGTAGTTTAAACCGGTATTATTTCCAAGTAAATATTGTCTCAATAAATTAGAAGTTACATTATTATTTGTTAAATTAAAAAAGTAAGAAGCAGTGATGTTTGTGTTTTTCCCCCATTGATCGGTATAATTCATTCCGAATGCGTTTGTAGTTGTAATGCCATTTTTAATATTCACCTGAAAATTATTAGCGGCGTTGCCTTGGCCAGTTGGTGCTCCACCGCCTCCGCCTCCGCCACCTCTTGATCCACCACCACCTCTTTGGTTAGACGTACCAGAACTCATCACACCTAAAAGATCTTCTGTACTAAAATTTTGTTCATTGATGTTGTTGGATAAAGCCATTACCGTAAATCGTTGTTTATCTTTAAAGCGATTAACCACTGCACTTCCTTTATACTTGTCTTGGTAACCACCACCACCATAAACTTTGCCAAAAACACCATTTCTGAATTGTGTTTTAGTGATGATGTTAATTGTTTTGCTTGTATTGCCATCATCAATTCCACTGAAAGTAGATTGATCACTTCTTTTATCAAACACCTGAACTTTATCAATAATTTCGGCCGGTAAATTTTTTAAAACAGTATTAGGATCATCTCCAAAAAATGGCTTACCATCAACCAAAACTTGTTTTACATTTTCCCCTTGAGCTTGTACTTGTCCATCAACTGAAGTGACGCCCGGCATTTTCACTAAGAGATCTTCGGCAGTTGCATCTTTATTCACTTTAAAAGCGTTGGCATTATAGGCACTCGTATCTCCATTTTGAGTGGCCATTACGGCATTTGTTTTAACTTCTACTTCTTTTAAAACATTAGCCTGCGTTTTTAATTGAATTTTTCCGACTCTTAAATCCTCTGATAGTTGAATATTTTTTGTGTAAGTTTTATAACCTATATAAGTAACTTTTAAAATATAATTATCGGGAGCAATATTTTCTAATTTGAAAAAACCTTTTACATTGGTGGTTATACCTTTTACCATAGAGGAATCATTTACTCTTAATATTTCCACGGCAGCTCCAATTGCTGCAGAATCAGTTTCATCAACAACTTTGCCAACCACAGAAAAATTTTGACTGATTGCTGAAAAGGAAATCAGGAATAAAATAAAAATATAATATATTTTATTTGACATTATAGTTTAAACACAAATTCCAATTATACAAACGTCATCTACTTGCTCTAATTCACCTTTCCAGTTTTTGAAGGTTTCTAAAAGTGATTTTTGTTGTTGATTCATTAAAAATTGATTTATATTTTTTTCCTTTTTCATCACTAAATGGATCAGAGTGCCCATCAGAAATAAATATAGCTTTGAGACGGGGACAATTCAAATTGTATTTTTTTAAACACTTTATTCGAATGGTTAGACAAGCCAACGATGGAAAACTTGTGGCCATAATGAACTTTTAATTTATCGTTATCTAAAACGATTAGTGGCCTTCCTGCGCAGCAAAATGAAGCCTGATTTGTTCGGAAAGAAAATATGTGAATATAATGTTTCAAATTTTTCAGTTGCGGCTTTTCAAATAAAGAGATTATATTTCTTAGAGTTTCATCAATTTTTCTAAAACCTCAATTGCACTTTTTGCGATCACGGTACCCGGACCAAAAACAAAAGATACACCATTCCTAAATAGAAAATCATAATCTTGTTGAGGAATTACTCCGCCCGCAACAATCATGATATCATCTCTTCCATATTTTTTTAATTCGGCAACAACTTGTGGAATTAATGTTTTATGTCCTGCAGCTAAACTCGAAACACCAAGTATATGCACATCGTTTTCTACAGCTTGTTTAGCTGCTTCGGCAGGTGTTTGAAATAATGGACCAATATCTACGTCAAAGCCAAGATCAGCAAAACTGGTTGCAATTACTTTAGCACCTCTATCATGTCCGTCTTGTCCCATTTTAGCAACCATGATTCTTGGTCTTCTGCCTTCCTTTACAGCAAAGGCATCTGAAAGGGCACGTGCTTTCATAAAATTTTCATCCATACTAATTTCTTTACTATAAACTCCGGCAATAGAACGAATATTTGCTTTGTATCTGCCGAAAACTTTTTCGAGAGCGAAAGATATTTCGCCTAAAGTACATCTTACTCTCGTTGCATTTACCGCTAACTCTAATAAATTGCCTGTATTGTTTTTTGCCGCATCAGTTAATGCATCTAAAGCAATTTTTACTTCTGCATCATTTCGTTCAGCTTTTAATTTTTTTAAACGGTCTAATTGTTGGTTCCGAACTTTTGTATTATCTACATCTAAAATTTCTATCGTTGTTTTTTCATCTGTCTTAAAACTGTTTACACCAACAATAATATCTTTACCACTATCAATGCGCGCTTGCTTTCTAGCGGCAGCTTCTTCAATGCGCATTTTCGGAATTCCGGTTTCAATCGCTTTCGCCATTCCACCTAACGATTCTACTTCTTCAATAAGTGTCCAAGCCTTATGTGCGAGTTCATGCGTTAACGATTCAACGTAATAAGAACCTCCCCAAGGATCAACTACTTTGCAAATATTTGTTTCTTGTTGTAAAAACAACTGTGTGTTTCTCGCAATACGCGCGCTAAAGTCGGTTGGTAACGCAATGGCTTCATCTAATGCATTGGTGTGCAAACTTTGTGTATGTCCCATTGCAGCAGCTAAGGCTTCAACACAAGTTCTAGTTACATTATTAAATGGGTCTTGTTCAGTTAAACTCCACCCGCTGGTTTGGCAATGTGTACGTAATGCCATTGACTTGGCAGATTTCGGATTAAATTGTTTGACGATTTTTGCCCATAACATGCGAGCTGCCCTCATTTTAGCAATCTCCATAAAATGATTCATGCCAATTCCCCAAAAGAAAGATAGACGAGGAGCAAATACATCAATGTCCATTCCTGTTTTAATTCCTGCACGTAAATATTCTAAACCATCAGCTAAAGTATACGCTAATTCAATATCAGCAGTTGCTCCGGCCTCTTGCATATGATAACCACTAATAGAAATGGAATTAAATTTGGGCATATTCTTTGAAGTGAATTCAAAAATATCTGCAATAATTTTCATAGATGGTGCTGGTGGATAGATATAAGTATTACGCACCATAAACTCTTTTAAAATATCATTTTGAATAGTACCGGTTAATTTATCCATGCTTACACCCTGTTCTTCTGCGGCCACAATATAAAATGCAAGTATTGGCAAAACCGCGCCATTCATGGTCATTGAGACACTCATTTGATCTAGCGGAATTTGATCAAACAAAACTTTCATGTCTAAAATGGAATCAATTGCAACACCTGCTTTTCCAACATCACCAACAACACGTTCATGATCGCTGTCATAACCGCGGTGTGTAGCTAAATCAAATGCAACAGATAAACCTTTTTGCCCACCTGCTAAATTTCTTCTGTAAAAAGCATTGCTTTCTTCTGCTGTGCTAAAACCTGCGTATTGTCTAATTGTCCATGGATTTTGAACATACATAGAAGAATAAGGGCCTCGTAAAAAAGGAGGAATACCGGCACCAAATTTTAAATGTTCAAATTGTTTAATGTCTTCAGAAGTGTAAATTGGTTTGAGATCAATTTGCTCAGCTGTTTGAAAAGGTAATTTGGTTTTTATGTTTTCTTTTTCTAATTCACAAACGGAATTTTTTGTGGAGTAATTTATGTTAGAAAAATCTTTACGCATAGTTAATTGCTTAGGAAAAAAGTGGTTGTGCTAATTTACGAAAACTTTGTAAAACCAATGCCCGGCTGCTATATTTAATGTTATGATTTTACTTATTAATTCAACTAAAACGTATATTTGCGTATAATAATTATGTCTAAATTTTTAATAATTGGTTTAGGTAATATTGGTGATGAATACGCCGGCACCCGTCACAACATTGGTTTTGATGTGGTTGAGCATTTAGCGAAGGAAGCGGATGTTAAATTTAAAAGTGATCGTTTGGCAGATGTTGCTGAGATGAAATACAAAGGCAAAACCCTGATTTTGATTAAACCCACAACCTATATGAATTTGAGTGGAAAGGCAGTAAATTATTGGATGCAAAACGAAAATATTTCTATCGATAACATCATGGTTGTGGTTGATGATTTGGCTTTGCCTTTCGGGAAAATACGAATCGGGCCAAAAGGAAGTGATGGTGGACATAACGGTTTAAAAAATATTCAGGAAACGCTGAATACCAATAACTACCCACGTTTGCGCTTTGGCATAAGCAATGAGTTTAGCAAAGGAAGTCAGGTAAATTATGTTTTAGGTAAGTGGAGTGACGAAGAAAAAATTACCCTGAATGCTCGTATTAAAATTGCGACCGACTCTATCAAAGCCTTTACCTTTATTGGATTGCAAAGGTGTATGAACGAATTTAACAATAAGTGATTGCGTATCTTTTATAAGCAATTTAATCTGCAAAAAGTACTTTTAAAATCAATTTATTTATTTTAATTTAGAGCTTATATCCTATAGTTATGGCTAAAAGTAAA